>JAYTON010000368.1:0-5448 GCA_043747725.1 Saprospiraceae bacterium | reverse complement strand
GAAGCTTCAAATTTTGCGGAGGGATTGGTAATCACCTCTACCGATTCGATTTGGTCGGCAGCGATTTGATTCATCGTGAGCATCGTGGGTCTGCCATCCACATATATGGTTGTGCTATTATTGCGGAGTTTAGCGTTGCCGTCGGCATCTACCGTTACTGAGGGGACGTTTTTCAAAACATCTTCTGCTGTGCCACCCGTCGCCGTGATATTTTTATCAACGTTGAAGACCTTTTTATCCAAGCTCAATTGCATGGAACTTTTTTGAGCCGTGACATCCACAGTGCTCAAAACTTTTGAATCCGATTGAAGTTCAATGTCGCCTAAATCCACCTCCATATTATCAGGCGGCATAATCATGACATTTTGTTTCACAAAATCTTTGAAACCTAAGAAAGAAATCTTGACCTTAATGCCACCTAAAGGCACATTATCAATATTGAATTCGCCGTTTTGCAACGTCAAACCGCCGCCGAGCATCGAATCGCGCTTGCCCATCGGGCGAAGAGCAATCACTGAGGCAAATTCAATGGGTTGTTTAGTCGTGGCATCTACGATTTTACCGTACACTCTGCCAGACATGGAAGGCATTTTGCCACCGCCTGCAGGCATACCACCGGGCATTTGAGCATGAGTAATCAGTGCTGTGAAAAGAAAGCTGAGAGCAATTAGAATTTTTTTCATTTTTAATAAGCGGGTGATTGTTTAATAATCTTCAGATTATAAGAGTGAGTGATGATATTTGACAATTCAATGACAGTTTAACGCTACATTAGTTGATTATTTACTTTATTTTTCGACGAAACAACTTATTTAAATTTTTTTCAAAAAAAGCATTTTTGAATTTCGCTGCAAAGGTCGTTTGAAAGAAATCTATTTATAACTATTTGAGACGGATTATTTTATTCACTCGACGAGTGAGGGTTTTTGCGTGACGATTTTGTGAAACAATGGTGGTTACATTTGTTTTATGGTTGAAAATGAATACTATTTTCGTTTGCCCCCTAACCCCCAAGGCGAAACCTATTGGAAGTAATTGAAAATCAATGCTATAATGTTTAAATTAGCTCGGAAAGGTTCCCCCTTGAGGGTTAGGGGGCAAACGAAAACGCAAGCACAAGATTTTAATTATACCGAATTATCTTTTTCAATTATCATCAATCGTTTATTTTAACTACTAATTAAATCAAACCATTATGTTTTCCAATTTCATAAAATACCTCCTCCTCCTCACCATACCCCTCAGTCATTGCACTCAAAACAACCATAATGCAGTGTCAATAGATGCTTATACAGCTATTTCAAGAGATTTGCCTACATTTTCTAAAGGAAAAGATTCAACAGGACTTGAAACCGCCACGCTCGCAGGCGGTTGTTTTTGGAAAATGGATGCTTGCTATCAACAACTAAAAGGCATTAAAAAATTGGCGGTGGGATACGGCGGTGGCACCACGCTCAACCCCACGTATGCGCAAGTCGGCACTCAAAAGACGGGTCATGTGGAAAGCATACAGCTTGTGTTCGACCCCTCAGTCATCAGCTATCGGGAGATATTGGAGATATTTTGGAGCCTCCATGACCCCACTCAATTCGATAGAGAGGGTAACGATGTGGGGAATGATTATCGGTCAGCCGTATTTTATCATACTGAAACTCAACTTAAAATAGCTGAAAAAGTGAGAGACAGCCTCGACCAAAGCGGCATGTTTAAATCAGCGATTGTAACAGAAATTACCCCTTTCTCCAATTTCTACAAAGCAGAAGAATACCATCAAGATTACTACAATGAGCATCCATGGGAGCCTTATAATTTGAGCGTCGTGCGCCCGAAGGTCAAGCATTTTGAGGAAGTATTTTCGGGTAAAATGAAGTGATTGGTTTTCAGCAAGGGTTTTTCAGCAAGGGTTTAGTAACCCCATATTTGTTTTTTTCAAAAAAACAAATATGGGGTTACTAAACCCTTGCTGAAAAACCAATCCCGTGAACATTAATGCTATTTCCGAGCGTTCTAATGCTATTTCTGAGCATTCTAATGCCATTTCTGAGCGTTCTAATGCTATTTCTGAGCGTTCTAATGCCATTTCTGAGCGTTCTAATGCCATTTCTGAGCGTTCTGATGCTATTTCTGAGACTTTAAATACAAAAAAGGAGGCGCATAATGTCGGTATCGAATACCAAAACTATGCACCTCTCTGAAATAGCGTTGAAATAACCATGATGATGATTAATGCCAACTATTTACCTTTAAAATTCGCTTTGCGTTTTTCAACAAAAGCATTCGCCCCTTCTTTAAAATCACTTGATTTGCTCGTTTTGCCAAACTCCACTACCTCGCGGAAGAAGCCCGCATCACCACCCGGATCGAAGAAAGCGTTGACACATTCAATGATTTTTTGAATGGCAACGGGCGCTTTGGTGGCTATTTTTTCAATGATTTCTTTGGATTTTGCAACCGTCTGTCCTTCATCCACAATGTGATTGACCATGCCCATCCGATACCCCTCAGTAGCGTCAATCATATCGGCAGTCATCAGCAATTCAAGGGCTCTGCCTTTGCCGATGTATTGTACCAACCGTTGCGTGCCGCCGTAGCCGGGGATAATGCCCAAATTGACTTCGGGTTGACCAAACCGCGCATTCGGAGAAGCAATGCGGATATGGCAAGCCATCGCCAATTCACAACCGCCGCCGAGCGCAAAACCATTGACCGCAGCAATGACAGGTCTATGGAAACGCTCAATCATGAGGAAAATATCCTGCCCACGTTGAGCCATTTGTTCACCCGTATTGGTCAAGCCGATAAATTCTGTAATGTCCGCCCCTGCTACAAAGGCTTTCGGACCGGCACCTGTAATAATCACCCCTTTGATGAGTGGTAATTGCTCAAAATCTTTTTCAAAGAAGGATTTGAGTTCGCTCATCGTCTGTTGGTTCAGAGCATTCAATGCTTTTTCTCGATTGATAGTCAAAACGATAATACCGTTATCGTCTTCGACTAAAATGTTTTGATAATCCATGTTGTTTAATTGGAAATAAATTATTGATTTTTATTGAATTTTAATCAAAATACTGAGGGGGAGCAGTTATTTATTGGTTATTGGTTATCGCGGTAACTAATAACCAATAATAACCAATAACCAACTACATCATCATCCCTGCCAAAGTCCCCGACATATACGATGCTAAAGTGCCTGCCATCAATGCCCTGAAACCCAAGCGAGCCAAATCCGCCCGCCGTTCTGGCTCTAAGGCACTGATACCACCGATTTGGATACCCACCGAACCGAAGTTCGCAAAGCCACATAAAGCAAAGCTGACAATGACCAGCGTTTTAGGGTCAATAGTCGTCAACATCGACTTGAGTTGAAGGTATGCTACAAACTCATTAGCGACCAATTTTGTTCCCATGAGTGCACCCGCTGTCATAATTTCATGACTTGGAACGCCCATTGCCCAAGCAAATCCCGCGAATACAAATCCCAAGAGTGTATCTAAATTAAAATTTGGAAAGCCGAACCAGCCACCCACCGCGCCAAACATGGCGTTGATCAGTGCAATCAATGCCAAAAAGCCAATCAACATCGCCAAGACGTTCAAACTCACTTTCAAACCATCCGAACAACCTGCCGATATGGCATCTACTATATTGGAGTGTTGTTTCGCTACTTTTAGTTTCACTTCACCTTTCGTTTCGGACTCTTCCGTTTCGGGATACATAATCTTTGCTATCGCCAATGCCCCAGGTGCAGCCATGATACTCGCCGCAATTAGATACTCAGCCGGTACACCGAATTTGATATAAGTTGCCATCACACCGCCCGCAATACAAGCAAAACTGCCCGTCATAGAAGACATCAATTCACTGACCGTCATGCCTTTCAAGTAAGGTTTTATCATGATTTGAGCCTCTACTTGCCCGACAAATGCGCTCGATATATTCGATAAGGCTTCCGCACCCGATACATCCATCAGTTTTTTCATTCCTTTTGCCAATAGAGAAACGATGAACTGCATCAAACCGATATGGTATAGAATATTCACCAATACCGCTACAAATATAATGGTCGGAATGATTTTAAAGAAGAAAATGAAACCGTTCGCCGGTCCGAACACGGCAGCCAAATCAGCATCACGGCTCAAAATACCGAATACAAAGTCCGCACCTTTATCTGAGAAGTTCAGCAACCAAGTGACTTTTTCGCCCAACCAGCCGAATATCTGTTTGCCGATGGGTATTTTCAAAATGAAAATAGCTAAGAAAAGTTGTAAAGCCAGTCCAGTGCCGACTGTTTTGTAATTGATGGCTTTTCTGTTATTAGAGAATGCATAAGCGACGCCCAAAATCAAAACAATGCCGATGAGACCTGTGAATCTTTCCATATTATAGTTTGGTTGTTAGATGAAGTTTTTCGTAATACTTATTTTTTCAAGATGAGCAAATGTAGTCAATGATTTTTTATTTAAAAAGAAAATTCCGTAGTGAAATCTCAATTAGCAGATTAAACAATCCCGAAAATATATCGTTACCTTTGCGAATACTATAAAAGGATGATGCAAAAAGTTATTTATCAGGATTTAGGGCGCATCGCTTACAGCGAAGCATGGGCTTATCAATCGGATTTGCAAAAGCAATTGATTGATGCTAAACGCCTTGCGCAAAAAGCAGAAGTGCAGACCCCCTCAGTAAAAACGGGTTTTGAAACTGCCGAAATGCCTTTTCAACAAATGCATTATCTATTGTTTTGCGAGCATAATCCTGTCTATACTTTAGGTAAAAGCGGCTCAACCACCCATTTATTATTAGATGAAGAAGGTTTAGCGACAAAAGGCATCGAGTTCTTTAAAATTAATCGAGGTGGCGATATTACATATCATGGACCCGGTCAGATAACGGGTTATCCGATATTCGACTTGGATTTTTTCTTTACCGACGTGCATAAATACGTCCGCTATCTTGAAGAAGCCGTTATCCGCACTATTGCCGACTATGGTTTAAAAGGTATTCGCATTAATGGTTATACAGGCGTTTGGCTGGAAGGCGATGATGCTCAATCTAAGCGAAAAATATGCGCCATTGGGGTGCATTTGAGCCGTTGGGTGACGCTTCATGGTTTTGCATTTAATGTCAATACTGATTTGAATTTTTTTAAAAATATTATCCCTTGTGGCATTGAAGATGAAGACAAAACAGTTACATCTTTGGCTGTGGAACTTGGTAGAAAAATGGACGTAGAAGAAGTCAAAGAAAAACTAAAAGGACATTTTGCAGCGCTATTTGAATTTGAATTTATTTGAAATTAGAATAACTTATGAAAAAGGATATACCCGATCTAAAAGTTGAAGACATCGCTATTGTCATCGCGCCGCCCGACGAAACGGATATGGACACCGAACTCTGGGACGCTTTTCTCATCAATTTTAAGGAAGAGCCTATCGAAGGCGTTTTGAT
>JAYTON010000367.1:0-1523 GCA_043747725.1 Saprospiraceae bacterium | reverse complement strand
GACATCATTGCGTTAACAGAAAAATTTGTAAAAGAAACATTAGAAAATGCTGAAGGCGGTCACGATTGGTGGCATATTCTAAGGGTTTGGAATAATGCTAAAACCATTGCTCAACATGAAAGCCCAATGGATGATAACAGCTTGTTTATCATTGAGTTAGGTGCATTACTGCACGATATTGCCGACGCTAAATTTCACAACGGCGATGAAGAAATTGGACCTCGCACTGCGAGAGTTTTTTTAGAAAGCCTCACAGTAGACAATCGAACGATTGAACATGTTGAAAATATTATTCGATACATATCTTTCAAAGGTGGCAATTTCGATAAAGCGTTTCATTCCCCCGAATTGGCGATTGTTCAAGACGCGGATAGGTTAGATGCCATTGGCGCTATCGGCGTTGCCAGAACATTCAACTATGGGGGCTTTAAGAATCGGGAAATGTATAATCCCGACATTAAGCCCAATATGTCGTTGTCAAAAGAAGCATATAAAGCCAGCAATGCACCGACTATCAACCATTTTTATGAAAAACTCCTTTTGCTCAAAGACCGTATGAATACCGAAACTGGTAAAAAAATGGCAGAGCAAAGGCACGCATTTATGCATACTTTTTTAGAGCAGTTCTATGTTGAATGGGCTGGAGACATGATTGACTGAAAGTTCATTTTATACTGAGGGGATAAGCCCTTACTTTACTACTATAAATTTTCGATTATCTAATTGCACACCTTGCCTAACCTACATCACATAGACTTTAGTCAAATAAAAGAATTAGAAGAAACTTTGCGGGATTGTAGAATTTTGGATTTTAGGTAGTTAAATATTTCAATAAACAGCTATGACAAAATATTTTTTAAAGTAATAAAATCCCTAAAAATCGAGCAACCAATTGTTCATCAAAATTATGTTCTCCTGACAAAACCAGAACATCCACTTCAACATTGTCTAAAATAGTGCGACCATATTTTAGATAGCTTTTCCAAATATGCTCTATGAACCATTTAGGCTCGAAGCCCCAGCGTTTATCCGCTGCTTTTCTTTTCAGGAAGGTATTTTTATGGATTTGAATAAAAAATTTTATATCAAAAAGAGTTGTTATTTCAGCATCATAAAAATCGAACAACCCCTCAGTAATAACGTGTTCAAATGCTTTACTTTTCAATAAAATGTCATTTTTAAAACGTTGAAAATCAATAGATTCAGGGCTTTCCCAATCTACACGGTGTTTTATTTTAGGAATTTCAGATTCAGGAAAAACATAGTCATCTTGACTTAGAATGATGGCAGATTCACACTTTTTCTCCAATATATTTTTTATCAAAATAGCCAAACTCGTTTTGCCTGAACGGCTGACGCCACCGATGCCGATTATCATAAATATTGACAGGTTTTATTTTTATAAAACTTTTTGTTTAAAAAATGGTTGTGTACTGAGGGGGTAATTTTTAATTTAAATTTAAAACAATTTTTTTATTTTTGTCCAATTATTTTTCATAAAAATCATTTTTTGTTTTAAAATA
>JAYTON010000366.1:0-12272 GCA_043747725.1 Saprospiraceae bacterium | reverse complement strand
TGCTATAGGGGTGATAAAAAGCATCGCCAGTTTGGAAGGTTTTTCATGGGGAACCGTCATTGATAAATTCGTCGTTATTAAAGCTTTTATCCTTATTTTAATTCTTTTGACGGCTGAATTGATTCATAATAATATAAAGGATTTGCAACAATTAGCCATCGAAAACCCTGTTTTTAGGGTTGTTAGCTTTGCAACATTAGTCCTTTTAGCAGCATTTTTTGGTACATTTTCAGCGAATGCTTTTATCTATTTTCAATTCTAAATTGTAGAAATTGGGAATTTAAAATTAGGAATTAGGAATAATTGAACATAAAAAAAGTCTCGCAGTGCATGGTGTGCATTACGAGACTTTTCTTTGATATTTTAATCGCAGAATGACAGCTATTTTTTTAAGCCTTTTGGGTAAAGATGTCAGCGGCGGCGATTTTAGTCAATATTCGTCTTCATTGAAAAAGAAGTCATCTTTGCGGGGATAATCGGGCCAAATGTCTTCGATACCTTCATACATTTCGTTTTCATCATCCAATTGTTGCAAATTTTCAATTACTTCGATAGGCGAACCCGAACGAATAGCGAAATCTATCAGCTCATCGCGGGTAGCGGGCCATGGTGCTTCTTCCAAATACGATGCTAATTCAAGCGTCCAATACATATTAATCCAAATTTAATTTACTAAATAATACGTTTTAAAGAATTTTAATTATTCTTTTAAACAATTTTAAGAATTTTTTTTATTTAAGGCTGCAAATGTAAAAAATAGATTTAATAAGTTCAATACTGAGGGGGTAAAAATTTAAATAATCAACATGGCATCGCCATAGCTATAAAAACGATAGCCTTCTTTGATAGCTTGTTGATAAGCCTCCATCACCAAATCATAACCGCCAAATGCTGCTGCCATAATCAAAAGGCTGGATTTGGGCAAGTGAAAGTTAGTGACCATCGCATTGGCTACACTAAAATCGTAGGGTGGGAAAATGAATTTATTCGTCCAACCTTCTGCCGCTTTTAAATGCCCCAATGACGATACTGATGACTCAACTGTCCGCATCACAGTAGTGCCCACTGCACATATTTTTTTATTTTTTTCTTTAGCAGCATTCACAACTTGCACGGCTTGTTCATTGATTCTGAAATATTCAGCCTCCATTTTATGCTTAGAAAGATCTTCAACATCTATCTGACGGAAAGTCCCCAAGCCAATATGCAAAGTGACCTCCGCAAAATCAACGCCTTTCAATTCAAGACGCTTCATCAGTTCGCGGCTAAAGTGTAACCCCGCAGTCGGTGCCGCTACAGCTCCACTTTCTTTAGCATAAACAGTTTGGTAACGCTCCTTATCCGTTTCATCAGGCTCTCGTCCAATATATTTTGGCAGCGGTGTGTTGCCCAAATATATTAAATCTTTTTGAAATTCCTCCTCTGTTCCGTCATATAAAAAGCGAATGGTTCTACCCCGCGAGGTCGTGTTATCCACAACTTCTGCTACGAGTACTTCATTGCCTTTTTTATCTTCAAAATAAAGTTTATTCCCCACCCGAATTTTACGAGCTGGATCAACTAATACATCCCAAAGCCTGGCTTCACGATTCAACTCACGCAATAAAAATACTTCGATGAGCGAACCTGTTTTTTCTTTTTTCCCGAATAAACGAGCAGGGAAAACCTTCGTATTGTTGAAAATCATGACATCGTCATCGTTAAAATAGCCGAGCAAATCTTTGAAAATTTTATGCTCTATTTTTCCAGTTTCACGATTCAGTACCATCAAACGACTTTCATCACGATTTGGGGAAGGATATTGGGCAATAAATTTCTTATCAAGATCGAAGTTAAAATTAGAGAGTTTTGTCCTCATGCGTTTTTATTAATTTCTTTATATTCGTTTGACTATCAATGATTTATACCATTTTTTATAAAATGACTGCAAAAGTACATTTTTTTAAAAGGAACTTCACAAAATAAAATATCGTTTTTTGAAAAATATTTTGAAAAATGAAAAAATATAGTGTCAACGCTTCAATATAATGGTATAGATATGAGTGCTGAAAATATATACCCCTCAGTATTAGACGTTTATTTAATTATTGGTTACCTTTTTAAAATGTCGTTATAGACGACTTTGCAGATAAAAACGCAATATTCATCTATAAGTTTCTAAGAATCATCGCCTTTGTATTAATTTTGATGACTTAAATTATTTTTAAACTTTAACGATCTGATGCCATGTATGTTTTAAAAGAAAGTTTTTTACAAGCCTTCCATCAACTGATGGCTAATAAATTGCGGAGTTTTCTATCCTTGCTCGGCATTATGATAGGTATTTTCTGCATTATTGCTGTAAAAAGCGCTATTAATTCCCTTGAAGACAATGTCCGTCGGAGTTTTGATAAGCTCGGCAACGATGTGGTGTATGTAACCAAATTGCCATGGAATGAAGATCCTAATGAAAATTATTGGAAATATGCTCGCCGCCCGACTCCAGGCTTTAACGAGTATAAAACTATGACTGACAATCTCCAAACGGCTAAGTTAGTGACTTATTCGTTTTTTACAG
The DNA here is from genome assembly GCA_043747725.1 of Saprospiraceae bacterium. GTDB lineage: Bacteria > Bacteroidota > Bacteroidia > Chitinophagales > Saprospiraceae > JAAFJT01. The sequence continues at coordinate 9,715 of JAYTON010000366.1, read as the reverse complement.
GTCGGAAAACGGTCAAGTATGGCAATAATAATATTGAAGGGGCTTTGTGCGTAGCCGTTACAAGCGATTACGACCAATTTCACAATCTTGAATATGCTTCAGGTCGTTTTTTTTCATCATCTGAGTACAATAACGGTATGAATCGCGTCATATTAGGCTATAAAGTGGCAGCAGAATTATTCGGTGAAATTGACCCGATTGGTCGTGAAGTCAAATTTATGGGGCGCAAAATGCAAGTGGTGGGTGTGTTGAAAGAATCGGGTAAAGATTTATTGAAAATATATAATTATGATAACCTTGTGCTCATTTCTTTTGAATTAGCTCGGTCGATTATGAACGTGAAAACCAATTTCGCTTGGGCTGGCAATCTTCAAGTGAAAGCTGCTGAAGGCGTCAGTGAAACGCAATTAAAAGACGATATTACCATCAATATGAGGAAATTGCATTATCTCAAACCCAAAGAGCAAAATGATTTTTCGATGAATTCGGCTTCCATGTTTGCCGATGGCATCAACAATGTTTTTGCAGCTTTGAATGGGGCAGGTTATGTGATTGGTGGATTTGCGCTATTAGTTGGCATTTTCAGCGTGGCTAATATTATGTTCGTTTCAGTTAAAGAAAGAACAAATGTCATCGGCATCAAAAAAGCATTGGGTGCGAAACAATGGGTCATTTTGCTTGAGTTTTTGATTGAATCCATCGTTTTATGTATTGTTGGCGGCATTTTCGGATTGGTGATGGTGTGGCTGGCTTTGAAAGGCATGACCGCTATCAGTGATTTCGAAATGTATATTTCCTTTAGCAATATGGTAACGACGCTGATTTTAGCTATTATTGCAGGTGTTGTTGCTGGTTTTATACCTGCTTTACAGGCGTCTAAAATGGATCCAGTGGAGGCTATTCGAGCTTAAATAAAAACCGCAAAATGTAAAATTTTAAATAAAAACCGCAAAAGTCATTAAAAGTCATTGCGAGAAACGTGGCAATTGTGGGGTAACACACTTTACATTTAGAATTTTACATTTTGCGGTTTTACAAATAAATATTACATCTGAATATTCACCTTCTGCGTCGGCGGCACCATTTCATTTCTCAAAGCCACTTGCCGAGCCACATTTTCAGCGACTGCCATGAAGGCGCGTTTTGTAATCGGTTCGTTGTGCAAAATAATCGGTTTGCCCAAATCTCCTGCTTCACGAATACCTGTTACAATCGGAATTTGACCCAGCAGCAAGGTATCTGCCATTTTCGCTAATCTTTTACCGCCGCCTTGACCAAATATATAGTATTTATTCTCAGGCAATTCTTCAGGGGTGAACCACGCCATATTTTCAACAATGCCCAAAATCGGCACATTCACTTGTGGTAACAAAAACATATTCATCGCTTTTACGGCATCAATCACTGCTACTTCTTGAGGCGTTGTCACAATGATAGCACCTGTCACCGACACCGTTTGCACCAGCGACAACTGCACATCGCCAGTGCCAGGAGGCAAGTCAACAATGAGATAATCTAATTCCGACCACAACACATCATTAAAAAATTGCTTGATAATTGCTGCTAATCGAGGACCCCTCAGTACAACGGCTTGCTCAGGCTCAATAATATTGCCGATAGACATCACTTGCAAACCGTGAGCCTCCAACGGCATCATTTTATGTTGACCATAAACATCCTGAACGAGTGGCTTTTTACCTTGCAAACCCAACATCGTCGGAATACTCGGCCCATACACATCCGCATCCAACACCCCTACACGCGCACCCAACGCCTGTAAACCCAAAGCTAAATTGACAGAAATAGTAGATTTACCTACCCCACCCTTGCCTGAACCGACGGCAATTATATTTTTAATATGGGCTAAAGGCTTCTCTGGCTGAGTCGTCTCCTCATTGCGTGCCATCGTGTGGACGTTGGTTTCGGCATCGGGATAAACATTTTTTATGGCAGCAATACAAGCGAAAATCAACTCCGTTTTGTTAGGCGTATTCAGCGAAGGGAGCATGAGGGTAAAATTGACATTATTACCTTCAATTTTCAAATTTTCAACCATGCGGCGTTGAATAATATCTTGTCCCGTAGCCGGGTCTTTCACCGTTCTGAATGCTTCGACTATTTTATTATTATCAATCATATTTTTATTTAAAATGAAATGCAAAGGTAATAAGTGTAAAAGGCTTTTTTTATCCTAATTTTTCATTTTTCCATAATAAATCAAGAATAAAACAGAAATTTCTCTACTTTTGCGCCCGCTATGAAAGTTTATTATAACCTTGATGAATTACCGAAATTTGAAAACACCGTTATCACGATTGGCTCATTCGACGGTGTACATAGCGGCCATCAAAAAATATTAGAGCGCGTTTCCCAATTGGCACAAAGCATTGATAGCCAATCGGTTGTGATTACGTTTCATCCACATCCGCGCTTGATTATCAACCCCCATGACCCCTCAGTAAAATTGCTCACAACCACTGAAGAGAAGGTCAATTTATTCGAAAAATATGGTATTGATAATGTCATAATCGTTCCTTTTACTAAGGATTTTGCGGAACAATCGCCTGATAATTACATTCAAAATTTTCTCGTTAAATATTTCAAGCCCACATATATAGTCATTGGTTACGACCATCGATTCGGTGAAAAACGCCTTGGTGATATTTCCTATCTCAAAAAATTTGAATCTACTTACAACTATGAAGTGGTTGAAATTGAGAAGCAGGTGATTGATGCCTTAGATGTTTCTTCTACTAAAATTCGTCAAGCCCTTGAACGGAGCGATGTTCATGCAGCCAATAAATTATTAGGTCATCCTTTTTCGTTCACGGGAGTTGTTGTGAAAGGTCAACAAATCGGGCGTGAAATAGGCTTTCCGACGGCTAATTTAGAAGTGCCTGAGCGCAATAAATTAATACCGCCGCATGGTATTTATGCCGTTTTTATCAATATGGACGGTAAAAAATACAAGGGCATGATGTACAGAGGCAATCGCCCTGTTTTGAAAGAGCATGATAATATCACGATTGAAGTCAATATTTTTGATTTTAATGAAGACATTTATGGTAAAAAATTGAATGTCGAACTCATAGAATTTATTCGTCCTGATAAAAATTTTGAAAGCCTTGAAAACCTTGTTATTCAATTAGCCGACGATGAGCGACGAAGCCGTGAAATATTGCAAATCGTTGAAAATCAAACCTTTCCGCGCGTAGCTATCGTTATTTTAAATTATAACACGAAGGATTTACTCAAGCAATTTCTCCCCTCAGTATGCGGCTCTCGATATGGCAATTTTGAAGTTTTTGTAGCTGATAATGGCTCTACCGATGGCAGTATTGCCGCTGTTCAAGAGCTCAATATGGATGGTATTCCCGCATCATTGGGCATTGATCGAGTGAAGGTGATTGATTTAGTCCATAATTATGGATTTGCAAAAGGGTATAATGAGGCTTTGAAACACCCTAAATTGATTCCTCGCACCCAAGATGCCGAGTTTGGTTTTGATTATTATGTGTTGCTCAATAGTGATTGCCGAGTGTCTCCCAACTGGATTTTGCCTGTCATCGAGACGATGGAAAAAGATAAAGCCGTTGCCGCAGCGCAACCTAAAATATTGTCTTATAATAAAAAACGCAAATTTGAGTATGCAGGTGCTTCAGGTGGTTGGATGGATTCGCTTGGCTACCCCCTCAGTAGAGGACGCATTTTTGATACCGTAGAAAAAGATCGCAAGCAATATGATGATGAAGCTGAAATCTTTTGGGCGTCGGGTGCGGCATTGTTCGTGAAGGCACATTTATATCATCGGTTTGGCGGTTTTGATGAAGACCATTGGGCGCATATGGAGGAAATTGACCTTTGCTGGCGCTTCAAACGCGCAGGTTATCGCATTATGGTTCAGCCGAATGGTGTGGCACGGCATTTAGGCGGCGGCTCATTAGACTATTTAAATCCACGTAAAACTTACCTCAATTTTAGAAATAGTTTGTACACTATTTTAAAAAATGAGAAAGCCTCAAAGCTCATTTGGTTGATACCAACGCGTATAATTTTAGATGGCGTAGCAGCTTTGGTATTTTTAGCAAAAGGTCAATTCAAGCAAATACCCGCTATATTAAAAGCGCATTTTACATTTTATGGCAATATTTCAAAAATTTTACATAAAAGAAAAGTATATACACAAATCGTTGAAAAAGAACGCATTGCATCTGAAAATACTGTCGGCAGACTGAGGGGTAGCATTGTTTGGAAATATTATATTCAAAAGAAAAAGTATTTTTCAGAATTGTAACAAAACCATTTTTTTATCATCCAACTTTATATAATGAATATTTTACTACTCTTATTACTCCTCACTCTGATTGTCCTTTTATATCTACGTAAAAGGAAAAAAGAAATAACTCCGCGAGTTACCCCCTCAGTATATTACGATTTTAAATCACCAGATTGGGTTAAAAATGCCGTGATTTATCAACTCAATATCCGTCAATTCACGCATGAAGGGACGCTTGTAGAGGCTGCGAAGCATTTACCTCGTTTGAAAGATTTAGACATTGATGTGATATGGATGATGCCATTTTTTCCAATTTGTGAGAAGGAGAAAAAATGCGATGTAGATGCTACCACCGAATGTTGGGGTAGCCCCTATGCGCCCTACGATTTTGAATCTATTGACGAAAGAATAGGCACTTTCGACGATTTTAGGGCATTTATGGAACAATCACATGCTTTAGATTTGAAAGTCATTTTGGATTTTGTACCCAATCATACGGGTTGGGATTCAAAATGGATGCTTGAACATCCTGACTGGTTTGTCTATAAAAATGGTAAAATCATGCCCGTCACGAGTGATCAAGGTGAGGAATGGGCGGATATTGCACAGCTTGATTTTGAAAACAAAGGCTTGCGCGAAGCTTGGATGCAAGCGCATGAGTTTTGGGTGAAAAATTTTGATTTGGACGGTTATCGTGAAGATTGCGCTTGGGGCATTTCGGTGGATTATTGGCTCGAATTGCGTCAGCGGCTCGACGCTATTAAGCCTACTTATATGCTTGCTGAAGATGAAGTGCATGGTTTCGAACAATTTGATGTCTGTTTTGAAACGAATTATGGTTGGGGAACACATCATTTTATGAAGCAAATTGTTCAAGATAAAGCTCCTGCATCGGCTTTGTACCACCATACTGAAGAGATAAAACAGCGACATGGTACGCGCGGTTGGCAAATGAATTTTACTCAAAATCATGATGAAAACACGTGGCATGGCTCTGAATATGACCTTTTTGGAGAGGGCGCAGATTGTTACACCGCTTTATGTTTTACAATGGAAGGCATGGGTTTGATTTATAATGGACAAGAAGTCAGCCTTAATAAGCGATTGTCATTTTTTAATAAAGATGAAATTGATTGGTCTGGCACATCGCGTGTAGGATTTTTTAAAACGTTGATTGATTTAAAACACAACAACAAAGCCTTATGGAATGGTAGAAATGGTGGGTTTATTCAAAAAATAAATACAGGTCACGACAATAAAGTGTATGCATTTATGCGAGAAAAAGAAGGCGATAAAGTAGTGGGTATTTTTAATATGAAAAACGTGGCGGTCAATATAAATTTGGAAGGATCGGCTTTTATTGGAGACTATACAAATGTTATGAGTCATCAAAAGTACCCCCTCAGTATAGGCGCAACTTTTTCATTAAAACCGTATGAATTTTATGTTTTATCGAATAAATAAAATTTAAAACCAATGGATAATTACCTTAAAATCAATGATTTATACCATTTAACGGAGATGCGAGGCTCAGATAAAGCTGCCCTGATTATGTACATGAATGATGAGATTTTGTACAATAATACCTTGCGCATTCCAAACCCTTATACTGAGGGGGATGTAGATGCCTTCCTCAAAATATGCAGGCAAACAGAAAGAGAGTATGATCAAATTATCAATTGGGCGATTCGGAATACGAAAGATGAATTAATCGGCGGTATCGGGCGTTTTATGGCAAGTGAAAAGACGACGAAGCATAAAGATGAAATCGGGTATTGGCTCGCTAAACCTTTCAGAGGGCAAGGCATTATGACTCAAATAGTAAAAGGTTATTGCGATTTTTTGATGGAAAAAGGCGGTTTAATTCGTATAGAAGCGATTACTTTTCCACATAATTTAGGGTCAATGAAGGTATTAGAGAAAGCTGGTTTTGAACGAGAGGGGTATGGTAAAAAGTTTCAAATGAAAAATGGTGTGGCTATAGATGTTGTTTTGTATGCAAAAATAGAGTAAGAAATGATGAATTGTTATATGAAAAAAGCCTTGCGAAGCTTACTGCTTGCAAGGCTTTTTTTATATCAAAAATGAATGATTAACGGGCATTTGTCATCAAAGTAGCATTGATAGCTTGAGTGCCAGTGCGACCCACAAACCCCCTCAGTACCAATGAATATATACGTCCATTAGCTAAAACGGCTGCTGTAAAGGCTCTCAAGACTTTGGTAGTACCTGCTTGGCGTACTACATAATCAGTTTTGAAAGTACCTGTAGTACCGACTGAAGTATCTACTTGAGTAAATGTAGTTGCAGATTTGTAAGTAATATTGGTGAAAAGAGGTACAGTATCTGTTCCTCTTATCCGATAAACATCAACTGCCGGAGCGTCAGGGGACATATGAATAAAACGGAAACCTGATTTCTTATGAACCGGAAGAGGCAACTCATCCTTGATAACGACAGGGATAACTTTACTCAATGTATCTGTTACAAAAATAGTATAACTTTTACCCGTTTCTAATGATACTTTAGTTTCTAAAACTGCTGGAGATTTTGTTCCATAAGCAGTTAATTTAAAGTTATGCTCTCCTGGCACAAGTCCAAGGTAGGTAGAGTCCGCAGGAAATTGACGACCATAAAACATTGTATCGCGAACTGGTACTGAACCTGTAAGTCCGCCAACTGTAGCAGTAACAGTTTTATTAAGATCAATGACTTGGTCATCAATTAATATATCAACACCTGTAGCAGGTGCATCGGTGACGGCATGAAAAATCTTGACACGTGATTCAGCAGCAGGAGAAGCAAGGTCTTCTTGACCACAAGAAGTAGCAAAGACAATTGCTGCCGTAAGTATCAAAGAGCTGAATAATAATTTTTTTATATTTTTCATTTTATGAAATTTTATCACTTTTTACTTTTTTATTATTAGTTAAATGTATAACGCAAACCCAATTGGAACTGATAAACATCACCTAAAGTGTTACGATTAACGTAAGTATCACGAATAAGGAATGTTGAAGATGTCCCGTTAGGGTTACTAACTTGCTCAGTATTGAAACGATAAGTTGGCGTTTTGCCATCAGCTGCCAAACCTGCATAAGCGATTGGTTGTGAGCCAGTTAGACGTTGACCAACGCCCCAATTTTTATTTATCAAGTTACCTGCATTCAATACATCCAAACGGATTTGTAGTGTATTGCGTTTGCCGCTAACAGGAATATAAAAGTTTTTAGCCACTGAAAAATCAAATGTACCTAACCAAGGAATAAGACCACCGTTGCGCTCAGTATATTGTCCACGACGTGAACTCAAGTACTTATCCTGCTGAATAAATGCTTCAAAAGCAGCCGCCTGTTGGGCAGGTGTGTAAGTGATATTAGTCGCTGTAATACGGTTAAGTACGAATTGATAAGCACCACTTGACAATTGGTCAGCGGTTGGTACATACAACAAATCATTGTTCGTAATACCATCACCATTCATATCGCCACCGATATTATAAGAATAACGGAAACTTTGAACTGCTTCAAAACCTACTGAAAGCACCAAATCGCCACCGAATTTCTCACTATTGCCATAACCTAATCGATAACTTGCATAACCGATCACGCGGTGAGGAATATCATTATCACTGAATGCCAATGGAAGATTTGGGTTATTAGTACCATTTACTTGCTGAACAGCCGTGAATGAACCTGCTGCGATAGAGCCTGCACTCATCAAATCTTTGGTTTGGCTATTAGTGTAAGCAATCATTCCGCCCCAATCTTTAGTGAGTTTTTTCTCTAATTTTAAGGTAAGGGTGTAGTTAGTACCTTTATTAGTAGTAGAAAGTACAGCAGCCCGTGCTACATTTTTATTAATTTTCACATCATTTGAGGTTTTGCCTAACTGCGCCGCATCAAAACGAACGCGTTGGTCAGGACCACCAAAAGTCAATGTACCACTTGCAGGCACCAAATTGTAATCATAGTAGCGAACTGAATTGATGTTTTTACCATAAATACCCTCAACAGTTGCTACAAAACCACCAGGCAGCTTATAATCAATCGCAAGATTCGTTTTCCAAACTTGTGGGAATTTGTAGTTTTCATCCGTCAAAGCCACATCATAGCCTATCTTTGAATTAGGTCCTGAAACAGTCGATAATTCTGGAGCTAATACTGAGGGGTTGTTTGTAAATGGGTTGATATATGTTTTGCCATCTGGTGTTGTGTAACCACTTAACTTATCAATCAGACTTGTTAACACTCCATTATTACCAATCTGATTAGAAATCCAAACAAAAGGAGGGCGACCAGTGAAGATACCTGTACCACCTCTGACTTGTATGGATTTATCACCATTGACATCATAGTTGAAACCTAAACGTGGTTCAAAAAGGACTTGAGTTTTAGGAAGCGTTCCTGTATTAACTTTTACTGTTTGGTTGTTTTCATTTTTAAAAGTAATTGAGTCAGATATATAGCTGTTAGTCAACGCTACAGTATTTCCAAAACCAATAATACCTGCGCGAACACCGTAAGTCAAGTTAAACTTAGGGGTTACTTGAAATTCATCTTGTACATATACTGAAGTCGTAGTCGCTTTCAACGTTTGTAATGGTTCAGCCCCACCTGGCAAAAGTGAATAGCGATATTGGAAACCAACAGGGAAAGTTGTCGGGTCATTCAATTTTGCATTAGCTGCTGTTTTAAAATCTTCAAGAGAATTGAAAACATATACACCATTATTGCCTGGGAAGAATAAGTTATTTGATTTATAATTCTCATAACTTGCACCCAATGTAACGGTATGTTTACCCAAATACATTCGGTAATTATCCGTCAATTGCATGGTTGTATAATCTAATTTATTAGACGGCGTAAATGGATCCATACCTGCACTGATATAAGTAGAAGTACCATTTTTAATATCTATCGTAGGGAAAAGACCCGGAGTTTTATAAGCGCGGTCTTCATTTTGATAATTATAACTTGCAATAAAGGTATTAGACGCTTTAGAGCCAATTGAAGTATTTAACTCAGCAACAAGCGAACGCGTATTATCTGTAATGTAATATCCTGAATTTTGATAAGCCATTGATAAGCCATCAGTCCGATTTGTCCTGTTACCTGCACCCAAAGAGCTTGAGTTTGAAATAGGAATATCAGCTTTTGAATCATGATGCGAATAGCGTACACTCAATTTATTGTAATCATTGATGTTATAATCAAAACGCGCTAAATATTTATTGGATTCAGTCACGTAGTCAAAGCCTGTAGCCGGGCCTGTATCATAACCAAACTTATCTTTCAAAATACTGCTTACTGCATCCAAATCAGCTCTTAAAACACGTGTAGGTGTTCCACCCGATTCACCGAAAGGCACATATGTTGTACCTGGTTCTGTTTTACGTTGGATTTCAGCATTGACGAAAAAGAACAATTTATTTTTAAG
>JAYTON010000365.1:0-12468 GCA_043747725.1 Saprospiraceae bacterium | reverse complement strand
GATTAACGGCTCGCGTTGGCTATCAAAAAATTCTTCAAGATATTGAAGGCGAAAATCTTCCATAGAGTGGTATAAAAGGCAATATTCGAAAAAACGGATGGATTCTTCAATATCCATATCAGCCGATTCTGCAAAACCTAAGTGCATTTGGATAGCCGTTGCTAACACATCATCAGACGACCATTTATCACCCTTCCGAGTCATAAAATCAAGGATAACTTCACTCGACGATTGAAAATGCCGCTCGGCAATAGGCAAACCCACAGAACCGCCCCACATTTCTGCATCTGGTTCATAATCAATGAGTTGCACCGTATTATTGGGTACGAAATCGTATTTTTCGATGTTGCGGACGGAAGGCTTTGTAGCAAAAAACGCCTCAAAATGCTCTACTAAATTCGGAATGACAAGGCTGTGCTTGAATTCAGTCTGACACCTAAAATACAGACGGATGTGCGCCCCTCCTTCATACGAACGCTCCCAGTAGTATCTTTCGATGATGCCCGTGTGGGTCATCGAATCAACTAATGGTTTGACACATTTTGTTAAGAAATGTAGCCAAGGCTCGTTGTAGTTAAGACGGGCGACCACCCATTCTGCTGTAATTTTGGTTGAAGACATTGTAAGTTATAAGATTCGCTTTACGTAAGACTCGATACTAAACAATAGGCAAAATCTTAGCCAAAGACCGTCAAAGAGCGTCAAAGAGCGTCACAATACTGAGGGGGTGTCAGATATTTTGTTTTCTCACTTTTAAACACACCACTGTCAATCGTTTATAAATGCTTGATTTTCAATATGTTTTTAAAAATATATAGGTTTGAATTAGAAAATAATTGGAAAAATAAGGTATTAATCAATGTTCAAACGTCTATTTTGATGTCACAAGATTGTCATTTAAGCTTTATGCTATCAAAGGTAACTTTTCTAGCAAAGAGGCTTGATTTGTATAGGCATATCTTGAGAAGGTTTAGAGTTAGGTGTTTGAACATAATTTATTATCAGTCGTCTCATTCAACATAAAATCATGGAAAAGAGGCGTATTTTTACCTTTGATAATACCCCTAAGTAATTTGCGATTAGGGAAACTTTATTTAGAATTTCTTAGTAAAACTTATTTAAAGACCCCAGCATTTCTCTTAAAATAATTAAAATTTCGATAAACTTTATACAAGTCATTGATTATCAATCAGTTAAATCTATTTTATGAAAAAAATATTGACGTTCGCTTTGCTCGTTTTCAGCATTTCATCTGTTTTTTCTCAAGAGAAAACAGATAGGCTTTTGAAAAAACTGCTCAAAAAATATCCTGAAAAATTCGCGACCATCCTGAAAAACCCTGCAAAATATAGGGTGCAAATTCTCTATACTCAAATTGATAGAGATAAGGATAATGTGCCCACTTTCAAAAGTTACAACTATCGCATCAATAAAGATGAGTATTTTTATCCTGCCTCAACGGTCAAGCTTCCTGCATGTTTATTAACTTTAGAAAAAGTTAATCAGCTCAAAATCAATGAATTAGACAGGAAATCAACCATGCTGAATGATTCAACAAAGAAAAGCGAAAGCAAACGATTTGCCGACGAAACCAATACAATCAATAGTGGGTATCCTTCGATGGAGCATTATATCAAAAAAATTCTGTTGGTCAGTGATAATGATGCCTTTAATAGGCTGTATGAATTTATGGGGCAGGAGGGCTTCAATGAAACCCTTCATAAAAAAGGCTATAAAGATTTAAGGATTGTCCATCGCCTTCAAGTGCCACTCACGCGCGAGCAAAATCGCTCAACGAATATTGTGATGTTTTCTAAGCCAAATACCAAATTCGCACCTATATATATGCAGCCTGAGCAGTATTGCGAAAAACTGTATGAGCCGACAAAGCCTATTTTAATTGGCGATGGCTACATGAAAGGCGATTCGTTGGTGCGCGAACCGTTTGATTTTACTTATAAAAATTATTTTCCGCTTGAAAATCAGCAGGCTGTACTCAAGGCTGCACTTTTCCCAGAGAATGTTGCACCTGCCCAACGTTTTGATATTAAAGAGGATGATTACAAATTTTTGTATAAATATATGAGTATGTCGCCGCTCGAAAGCAAATGTCCTTTATATCCAGATAAAGATAGTGTAGGAGCGTGGGATTCGTATTGTAAATTTTTGATGTTTGGTAATTCTAAAGATCCGATGCCGAAAAATATCCGCATATTTAATAAAGTAGGCGATGCTTATGGATTTTTATTGGATAATGCCTACATCGTGGATTTTGCGAATGGCGTAGAATTTATGCTCACCACCGTTATTTATTGCAATGAAGATGGCATTTTTAACGATGATAAATATGATTATAATACGGTCGGCTTTCCATTTATGGCGAATTTGGGCGATGTGATTTATAATTACGAAATTCATAGAAAGAAAAAAGTGAAGCCTAATTTGTCAAAATTTAAAATCAATTATGACGAGCAATAAAGGTTGAATGTTTTAAAAGTATCATATTTCTATTAATAAAAAGCGTTAACGATGCCATTCGTTAACGCTTTTTAGCATTTAAAAGACATTTTATTAAAGTTTTAACATAAGTGAAATCAATTTAATAAAACACTAACCAAGCAATAACTACGCTTAACTAAAGGTCAGCCGTTCTTTGTATTATCAATTCGATACAAACCATTCTTTTCAAATTTAAAAATAACAAACGTTATGAAAAAGATTCTTTTTTTAGCCGGCTTCCTTTCTATTGCTACTCTTTCTACTACGATGGCTCAAAATGCAGCAGGTGCTCGCATCGGTGCCACTTGGAATAATGTAACCTCAAAAGATTTGAATGGTACTGTGGATTTCAAAAATATGTCGAGTATGTCAGCAGGTGCATTTTATGAAGTTGGTTTAGGCTATAACTTTTATGTGCAACCTGAATTAAATTATAACGAAAAAGGCTTTCGCTCAGATGTGAATAAAGACTTCACTTTGTTTGGTATTAATTTACCTGTTGGCGGTAGTGCGGTTTCAGTCATAAAATATGTAGATGTGCCTGTTTTATTGAAGTATAAACTCGGAAATACTGAGGGGGGTGTCAAAGCTTATATTATGGCTGGTCCTTCTTTGGGTTATGCTTTGAGTGGTAATATTGAGACCCGTGCAAAGGTTTTGATCGATATAAAAGTGGCTGATTCGCCTATTAATTTGAATTCTAACAACTATAAAAGAACGGAATTAGCAGGAGTGATTGGTGCAGGTGTTGAATTGCCGATTGGTGACAGAGCGAAAATTTTTGTAGATGCTCGATTTGCTAAAAGCTTGACGGATGTGTATGAATTGCCTGTTGTCGGTTCAAGATTGCGCAATCAAAGTTTTGGTTTAGGTATTGGCTTTGCGATGAATTTGAATTAAATCCTGATGAATAAAAATTTTAGGTTTAAGTCTTGAATCCTTTGGAGCTTTGATTAAGTAACCTTTGGGCAGTGATGCTCAGAGGTTACTTTTTTGATATTACGTATCGGATATTTATAAAATATCCGATACGTTTTACAACCCTTAAAATATTATAATTTATTGAAAATCAATCTTTTATAAAGAAGATCCCCTCAGTATATTACTTAAAATCAATCATAAACGGCACACGCATCTGAGGTCCTTTCATCGTCTGCATCTTTTTAAACTGTTCGTAGTAAGGATAATATTCGCCGAGTTCTCTCTTGATAGCCGCTTGTGCCATATCATCGGTGGATTTATCACCTGTCAAATTTTCTATGAATTTCTGAATGCTGTTTTTAAATTTAGGGTATTCAACGGTTTTATAATCTTTCAATTGAGCTTTTGAAGCAGCAGCTTTGATAGCATCTTCCAAACCACCAATTTCATCTACCAAACCGATTTCTTTTCCTTTAGTGCCAAGCCAAATTCGACCTTGCGCGATGGCATGCACTTCATCTCGTGTTTTATGGCGACATTGAGCTACGCGAGAGAGAAATTTTTCATACGTGCTGTCAATACTTTGCTGAATGATTTTTCCTTCATCATCTGAAAAGGCTATCATCACGCCATTCATAGCGGCATATTTAGATGTTTTGACAGTGTCGAAAGTAATACCAAGCTTATTTTTAAAGGTGTTTTGCAAATTCGGAATCATACCAAAAACGCCTATCGAACCTGTCAATGTATTCGGTTGAGCATAAATAGCGTCGGAAGCCATGGCAATATAATAACCACCTGATGCCGCATAATCGCCAAACGATGAGACCACTTTTATACCTTGATGACGCGCTAAATCCAACTCCCGCCATATCACATCCGAAGCAAAAGCAGACCCTCCGCCCGAATTAATACGCAAAACAATCGCTTTCACATTATCATCTTGACGGAGTTTGCGGATGATTTTAGCATATCTGTTGCCCTGAATTGTACCGTCTTGCTCTTTATCGCCACCGCCTGTAATATCTCCTTCAGCATATAATATCGCGATTTTATCTTTTGATGAGCCTGCAGATTTTGAATAACTGTGGGCATAATCAGAAAGGTTAATCGAGTTAATTTTATCTTTTTCTTTCAAGCCCATTTTGCGGCGCAACATCATCAACATTTCATCATAATACCCCTCAGTATCAGCTAGTTTTACACGCACTGCATCATGAGCATTGCGTATAGCGAGGGTATTGGCAATATTTTGAAGATCAGAAACAGGTATTTTCCTTGATTTTGAAACAGCATCGAGCATCACATCATACATACCTGTGAGGTACTCCCTCAGTTGCAAACGGTTTTGATCGCTCATTTTATCTAAACGGAAAGGCTCGGTAGCACTTTTAAATTGCCCTGCGTAATAAATTTGCCATTTCATATCAAGTTTATCAAAAAAGCCTTTCAAAAAAGGTATTTCAGCAGCAAAACCTCTGAAATCAATATCTCCATTTGGATTGAGCATGACAGTATCTGCTGTAGATGCAAGGAAATATGCGCCTTGTGAATAAGAATCGCCGTAAGCATAAACAAATTTGCCGCTTTTTTTAAAGTCCTCAATGGCATTTCTCAGAACAGTTATGGTAGCGAAGCCGGACATAATATATTTTGTCTTGATGACAATACCTTTGATTTTATCATCATGAGCAGCCCGCTCTATTGAAGTCACCATATCTCGCACACCTATAACTTTTTCACTTTGAAAAGGACTCTTTTCAACATTGTCCGTTAACTCCGGAATCTTAGATTCTAATTTCAGTTCTAAAACGCTATTGGCTTTCACGTCTTTCACTTTTTCATCTTCTCCACTTGCTAAACCTGCTATGGAAAGTACGCCAAAGAAAAACAAGGCAATGATTGCTAAAAAAACGCCTAAGCATGAGGCGAACATAAACTTAAAGAATTGTTTCATTGAAAAAGATATTAGATTTTATACTTTAATATACAAAGGTAAAGCACTAACTACGAATAGCACATTTTTTTAGATTAATGCTTTATATAAAAGGATGTTTAAACATTTTTTTAAACTTTAAATTAAAACACCTGTCTAAATAAATAACATTAACTCTGTATTTACCCCCTCAGTATATACGTAGATTTTCAAATTTTAAAAACTTATTTTCATCATAATTAAATAAAAACATGAAGAAAATCATTACAGCCTTGTTTATCAATATAACTTTTCAAGCCTTTATTTCAGCTCAATCCATATATTTTCCTCCTGCTACCGGCACTGCTTGGGAAACTGTCACCCCTCAGTCATTGGGCTGGTGTACTCAAAATATTGACTCGCTCAACCGTTTTTTAGAACAAAAAAACAGCAAAGCATTTATTGTTTTGAAAAATGGACGTATCGTCATGGAGAAATATTTCGGCACTTTCACACAAGATTCTGCTTGGTATTGGGCTTCGGCAGGTAAAACCATGACGGCATTTCTGACAGGCATAGCTCAAAAAGAAGGGCTTTTCAAAATCAACGATGTTAGTTCAAAGTACCTCGGCGTAGGTTGGTCGAGTGCTCCAGCGGCAAAAGAACAGCTGATAACTATCAAAAACCATCTGACTATGACCACAGGTTTGGATGATAATATTCAAAATGATAACTGTAATATGCCAAGTTGTTTTGTCTATAAAGCCGATGCTGGCACACGGTGGGCTTATCATACTGCCGCCTATTATTTAATTGAAGATATGATTGAAAAAACATCGGGCATAACTTATACTCAATATACTACCCAAAAATTGCAAAGCAAAACGGGCATTTCAGGTTTATGGCTCAATCATGTTTTCTTTAGTAAACCGCGCACAATGGCGCGTTTTGGCTTGCTTTTACTTAATAAAGGTGTTTGGAATCAAAATATAATACTTAATGATTCCACTTATTTCAAAGAAATGACCGCTACATCTCAAAATATTAATAAATCTTACGGCTATCTCACTTGGCTCAATGGCAAGGGGTCGTATATTTTGCCACAATCTCAATTTATTTTTACAGGTAATATTGTGCCTAACGCACCCAACGATATGTATTGCGCATTAGGTAAAAACGATCAGAAGATATACATTGTGCCGAGTCAAAATTTAGTCGTTATTCGCATGGGCGATGCTTCAGGTACGTCCTTGTATGCTCTCAGTAATTTTGATAATGAGCTTTGGAAACGGCTTTCGGCTGTTACTTGCACAGCCACACATACTGCAGAACTCGTTGATAATGAAGAATTTACAATTTATCCTAATCCAACAAGTGATATTTTAAATGTTCAATTCAAAAATCCGACTACAGATTTTACTATCACTATTTATAATGCTAATGGTCAGGTTTTGAAATCAATAAAACATAATACTTCGATAGATATTTCAGATTTAACGAAGGGTTTTTACTACTTAAAAGCCTTAAATACTGAGGGGGTATCTTTGGGTTTTAAAAAGTTTATTAAAAATTAACTATGCCAATAGGGATGCAATGGAACGCTGATTGTGCTGATGCAACAGATTAATGCTGATTTTTTATTAGAAAATCTTAAAAACTGCCTAAAAGTCGTAACTTTCGGGCAGTTTTTATTTTAACATATAATCAATCATCCAATAAAAATGTCAAAAGAAAATCAATTTTTAAGCACCATTACTGAGGGGTATGCCTTCAAAGGCGATTGCATCGAGCTCGGTGGTGCTATGCTAAATGGAGAGGTCGTGGAAAACTGTATCGTGAAAATACCTTTGAAAACCATGAATCGGCATGGATTGATAGCCGGTGCAACGGGTTCAGGTAAGACAAAGACCTTACAAATATTGGCAGAACAATTATCATCGAAAGGAACGCCTGTTTTGTTAATGGATATTAAAGGTGACCTATCGGGCATCGCAGTGGCAGGTGATGAAAATGAAAAAATCATTGAAAGACATAAAAAAATAGGCATTTCACATACCTCAAGTGGCAATCCTGTTGAATTTCTAACGCTTTCTGAGGAAAAAGGGGCACGTTTGAGGGCAACAGTCATTGAGTTCGGGCCTGTTTTATTTTCAAAAATATTGGGTTTGAATGATACACAAGGCAGTGTAGTGAGCGTCGTTTTCAAATATTGCGACGATAAAGGTTGGCTTTTATTGGATTTAGATGATTTTAAAAAAGTTCTTAATTACTTCATGAACGATGGTAAAGAGGAACTTAAAAAAAACTACGGCAATATTTCACCGATGACGATTGGGACTATCTTGCGCAAAGTCATCGAGCTTGAACAGCAAGGAGCAGCTACTTTTTTTGGCGAACGCTCATTTGAAGTGGATGACCTCTGTCGCTTAGACGAGCAAGGGCGTGGCATCATCAGTATCCTTCGATTGACGGATATTCAAGACCGTCCGAAGCTGTTTTCAACTTTTATGTTGCAACTTTTAGCAGAAATGTATTCAACTTTTCCTGAAGAAGGGGATTTGGAGCAACCTAAACTTTGCGTATTTATTGATGAAGCGCATTTGGTTTTCAGCGAAGCCTCCAAAGCTTTGTTGAGTCAAATAGAAAGTATTATTAAATTGATTCGCTCCAAAGGCGTGGGCGTATATTTTTGTACTCAAAATCCGCAGGATGTGCCGGATGCTGTTTTAGGTCAATTGGGTATGAAAATGCAACATGCGCTTCGTGCTTTTACAGCAAAAGATCGTCAAAATATCCGCCTCGTGGCTCAAAATTATCCCTTGACAGATTTTTATGATGTTGAAAATTTGATAACACAATTGGGCATTGGAGAAGCATTTATTACGGTTTTGAATGAAAAAGGCATTCCCACACCTATTGTGCAGACCATGTTGCGTGCGCCACAATCTCGCATGGATGTGTTGACAGAGTCTGAAATCGATAAAATACTGAGGGGGTCTCAAATCATTGAAAAATACAACGAAGTGATTAATCGAGAAAGTGCTTATGAAATTTTGACGGGCAAAGTAGAGACGACATATAGTTCAGAAGTACAAAAACCCACTCAAAAAGAAGAGCCCAGTATGTTTGAAAAAGTATTAAAATCGCCTGTTGCGAAGCAAGTCGGTAGCACCTTAGCGCGAGAATTGACACGTGGTTTACTGGGCATTTTAGGGCTCGGTGGAAGAAAGAAGATTTGGTGATTTTTTAGTGAAAAGTAAAAAGCATACACATTGTTGATTAAATAAATTTATAAATTATTGATTATAAGCTAGTTGCCTTTTTAAAATAAAAAAAACCTGTAAGAGCGTTAGACTTTTACAGGCGAAATTTTATCTATCTCAATACAAATATTATTAAATACAATTAAAATGGTAACATCAATCCAGCACTCAGGGCAATCCCTCGGTTTGTAATTTTGACAGAATTATTGTCTTTATCAAAATCTTGTAAACCGTATAAATAGCGCACATCTATCACCAAACGATTGCTGCCAAGACCCAATTGCAAGCCACCGCCCAAATGCACACCATAATCCAAGCGGTTGGATCTGGCAAAATCGTACTTGCTACTTTTGTCTGAGATTTGAAGAACGCCGCCAACCGTACTTTTGCTATTTGACTCGACAGAGCCGCCTGCAGCATAACCCACACTCGGTCCAGCTTGAAGATAAAAACCTAAACGTTCACCACCTATCAAACCCCTCAGTAATAATGGAAACTCGACATAGTTTATCTTGTTTTTTGTATCCGTTTGGGTCGTGATGCCTCCGCTTGTAGTCGTTGTCATCACGCGGCTGCCTTTTTGAGTGAAATTAAATTCAGGTTGAATAGAGAAAATATTGCTCAATTTAATTTCGAGGGGAACGGCAAAATGTATTCCTGTGATGTTTTCGTTTTGGTCGTTATTCCCCTCAGTATTCCACTTCGAGAGATTAAAACCAACTCGAAAACCGATAGAAGTTTGAGCTGTTACTGAATAGTTGAATAAAAATAAAACAAATGCTGCCGTAAAGGCTTTTTTAAAATTTCGTGTAAACATAAATGACAGTTTTTATTAAGAAATGAATTTGAAAAATATACGAAATATCTACATTTTCAGTTTTTAAAAATCTATTTTTTAACATTCTCTTAGTAATTCGAATAATCAACATTTTTTGATGACAACAAAATCCTATGATATTGCTATTATCGGTGCTGGTCCCGGCGGATGTGCCTGTGCTTTAGCCCTTCATGGAAGTGGCTTACGGGTGGTGATGGTGGATAAAGATATTTTTCCACGCGACAAAATTTGTGGCGATGCAATTCCGGGTTTGGCATTTAAAGCTATGGATAAAATAAATTCTCAATGGGGATATGCGATGAGACAATTCATAGAGAAAGAAGACATCCGCACGGCTAAAATATATACTCCAAATAATAAAATTATTACACTTGATTGGGTCACTTATGCCTATAATAGTAAGCGTTTGAATTTCGATAATTTCCTTTTTCAACTTGTAAAAGAAGAAACAAACACCGTTATTTTTGAAAATAAAAGATTGCAAAAAGTAACAGTCGAGAGTGACGGCGTACAGTGTCAATTTCAAGATAATTTACTGATAAATGCTGCTCTTGTTATCGGTTGTGATGGGGCAAATTCGATGGTGATGAGGCAATTGGGCTGTATTGATTTACAAAATGCGACTTCGTGTGCAGCTGTTAGGACATATTACCACGGTATTGAAGGATTGAAAACTGGTGTGAATGAGTTTCATTTTTTTAAGGATTTATTGCCTGGTTACTTTTGGATTTTTCCTCTGGAAAATGGTTGGGCGAATGTTGGATTTGGTATTTTGAATACAAAAACAAGTAAAAACAAGAAGAAAGTAAAACTCAGAGACACTTTAAAGATGATTACGACAACATTACCGAGCATTGCCCCTCGTTTTAAAAATGCTCAATTAATGGATTCAACTAAAGGTTTTGCATTACCTTTAGGTACTCAAAAATTACCCATTTCAGGACACCGCTTTATGCTGTGTGGTGATGCCGCTTCTCTTATTGATCCGCTGCAAGGTCATGGGATTGACAATGCTATGTGGTGTGGACTTTTCGCAGCCAAACAAGCAACAGAATGTTTCAAAAAAGATAATTTTGAGGCATTATTTATGGCAGAATACGATAATGCGGTTTATAAAAAAATAGGGTCAGAACTGGCGACTAATACCTTTATCATGAGCATTTTCAGCCGTTTTCCTTCCCTGTTTAATGCATTTGGATGGGTTGGTCAAAATCAAAAATTAATGCAATGGATAGCGAGGATTTTGAAGGTTTGAAATGAGGAGCAACTAAACTGTCATTGCGAGAGATAGCGCGGCAACTGAGGGGTATGAAAAAGCCTTACGATTTTATCGCAAGGCTTTTTGATTTATAGAACATTGATAATCAACAGATTAATTATCGCCTTCAACATCTTTAAACGAAGCTGCATCGAATAAAAGTGAGAAACGCAATGTATTATCCAAAGGACCACGTTGGCTTGAAGTCGGTACAAGGTATGACAAATTGATGCCCAATACATTGTATTTCAAACCCAAACCGACAGTGAAAAACTGGCGTCCACCTTTTGATTTGTTCTCATAAAAATAACCTGCACGGACTGCAAATTGCTTATCGTACCAATATTCAATACCTACTGAATATGTTAATTCTTTCACTTCTTCACTAAACCCACCAGGAGCATCGCCAAAAGATTTGAAAATACCTGAAACAGGGCTCAATGATCTCCATGCTGCGGTTGAATCAGAGGGCTGAGGTGTCGGCACTAATAATTTATTGATGTCGGCAGCAATCACGATGCTATTATATTGGTCGAAAGGAATGTCCCATGCAGCACCAATGCCCAAGTTAGTCGGTAAAAAGTCTGCTGACCGCAAATAAGTGATTTTATTGCCGACATTAGAAATCACTGCTCCTACCGTCAAATCAGATTTGCCGGCAGCCGTTTTCATCGGTTTTTTATACGTTACTGAAAAATCGACTGCACCTGCTATGCCTGATTGAATACGATCACCACCCCCACCATCAGGACTTTGACCTGATGCCAAGTTAGAGTAAATGAATTTACCGGTTGCACCTACTGCGAAGTTCGGGCTTAATTGGCGTGAATAGGACGTGGCAATTTCAAACTCACGCGGACTGCCTTCACCAAGCGGCTGAGCGTTAAAATCCGTCCAGGTGATGTTACCAAGTGAGAAATAGCGCAAACCGATACCCACTGCTTGCTTGACTTTAGAGCCAAATTGATAGAAACCCGTGCCATAAGCCATATAAATATCATTGACACCCAAATTGCGCAGCCAAGGTGTATAACTCAATGAGGCGCCGAAATTTTGATTGGCAAAAGCCAATTTTGAAGCATTGAAATTAATGGAATTGGCATCTGGACTGAGTCCAATTCCTACATCCCCCATAGCACCTGAACGCGCGTCAGGATTAATTCTAAGGAAAGGTACAGCGGTTTGTATAGTACCTCCACATAGCTGACCGTTTGGAAGATAGCCGTCAATACATTGGGCAAGTGCTGTGTTTTTTGTCGTTAAAACAAATGTTAACGCAAGAGCAAAAATGGCGATTTTTTTCATGTCCCGTAGAGATTTATCAAATTTAAAGTCTGAAAAAAGTTTGCAAAAATAGATTTTGTTCATAAATAAATACATTTTTTAAACGATTATGCTTGTTTTTAAGTATAGACTATTCAGTCTTCTTTCAATATTTTTAGATGTTATTTATAAATTATTGATTTACAGTATTTTAACAAAAATTTAACTATTAAGTTATTTTTTATAACGACTAAATTTTAAGATTATTTCAAAATCACTAATTTTTCAAAATCACTTTCAGCCGTTAATTTTTTACCTTTCACATCTTTACCAGTTATTTTTACTCGATAAAGATAAACGCCGCGCGCTAATTCGCCACCATAATCATCTTTACCATCCCAATCGATATCAGCTATGCGATACCCCTCAGTATCGACGTCCTGATCGATGGATTTGACAATTTTACCGCTGATGGTAAAAATATTCACGCGCACATGTAGTTGTTGACCGA
>JAYTON010000364.1:0-2053 GCA_043747725.1 Saprospiraceae bacterium | reverse complement strand
TCCTTCTTGTAATCCTTTTTGCCTTGAATACCCACGCCCAAATGGCGAACGGAACAGATACTCTCTACGGCGACGAATGGCTCAATTATAACCAGACCTATTTGAAAATTAAAATAGCTGCTGACGGTGTCTATCGAATTTCGGCGGCAACTTTGAATACTTCGGGCTTACCCCTCAGTAATAGTACTGCTTCGGGCTTCAAATTGTATAGATTAGGTACTGAAATACCCGTTTTTATCAATGAAGACAGCCAAACGGGCTTCATTGAGTTTTATGGTCAAAAGAATCGGACTGAGTTGGATGCCTATTTATATCAAAGAGGCACGACCGATATGCTCAATCCTGAATACAGCAATGTAACTGATTCGGCTGCCTATTATTTGACGTGGAGCAGCACTCCCTCAGTAAAAAGGGTCAAAATTCAAGCAAATGACCTCGCCAATGCACCGGCAAAAGAAGCGTGGTATTGGCATACATCAGAACAGATTTTCGCAGATGCCGCTATCACACCCCAAGATTTTAATGGTGTAAAACTGCCTGAAATGGAATCGGGCGAAGGCTTCGGCACAAATTATACAGGTAATTTCAGCCAAACGCTGACCCCTCAGTTTCGGGTGGACAATCAAGCGGCTACTTTAAAAATAAGGTGGGTCACTGATTTGGGCAATCATTTTTCTGAAGTGAAATTGAATAATAAAGTTGTAGAAAAAGACACATCAGGCTCATATATTTTACAAAATAAAGAATATACCATCGCGGCGGTGGACGTGGCGGCTTCCATGCCTTTGAGCATCGCGGGCAGCTACGATGCTACGGACAATCGCTCGATTTCAATGTTGAGTTTGAAATATGCGAGGTTGTTTAATTTTAACAATGATAATTATTTTGAATTTAAAATAGAACCTTCTACTTCAGCAAAATACCTCGAAATTGATAATTTTAATACTTCAACTGCCCCCATTTTATATGATGTGACCAACGGCTGGCGTATGACCACCACTTTTGAAAATGGCAAAGTGAAGGCAGTGCTACCCCCCTCAGTATTGGAGCGAAAATTAGTGCTATTGAGTGTTTCTGCTGTTAAAAATATTGCCTCCATCACTAAACCAATTTTTGAAGATTTGAAAACGGATGGTGGAGATTATATTTTAATATCCAACCCATCTTTCACTTCCACACCTGAAACAAAAGAATATGCTCAATATCGCACCTCATTAGCAGGGGGTAGTTTTAAAACAAAAATCATTGATATTCAGCAGCTATATGAGCAATTTGGCTACGGCGTGCAAGGACACCCGATAGCGGTTAGGAATTTCACTCATTTTATTAAGAAAAATTGGGCTAATCCGCGCTTTGTCGTTTTAATAGGCAAGTCAATGGAATATATTTCAACGCGTAATAGTGCCGTGATGGATATACCTGTCATCGGCTATCCAGGTTCAGATGTTCTATTAGCGGCTAATAATAAAGCCATCAAACCCATCATCCCCCTCGGTCGAATAGCAGCCAATACACCTGCAGAATTGAAGACTTACCTTGAAAAAATAAAAGAATTAGAGCAAAATCAAAATAATTCGCCCCAAACTTTGACTGCTAAAGATTGGATGAAAAATATGATGAACCTGAGTGGCGGTGCTGGCGAAAGGGAGATTATTAAATCATATATGGACGTTTTTGGAGGCATTGTGGCTAATAGCAAAATGGGTGCGAACGTCACCACGTTCACAAAAAGCAGTTCAGATGTCATTCAGTTTTCATTGACAGATAAGATTTATGAACGCTTTAATGAGGGGGCAGCTTTGGTTTCTTTTTTAGGGCACTCTGCTTTTTCGACTTTGGATTTTGATATTAATAACCCTGAATTATTGAAAAACAAAGGCAAATACCCATTTTTTACCGCTATGGGTTGTACGGCTGGCAATTATTATCAAAAACTATCAGGCATCAGTGAAAACTTCGTTTTCTATGCTAATAAAGGCACGTCTGCTTTTTTGGGCACTTCATCTGTTTCTTATTTAGAATCTTTGAATAGTTTTGGACGCATTTTCTTTGG
>JAYTON010000363.1:0-4225 GCA_043747725.1 Saprospiraceae bacterium | reverse complement strand
AGATTGGAAGTTGCTGCACATTTAGTAGTTTTTGAGTTTTGGGTTAATTTAATAATAGCTTTAGTATATCTAAAACTATTACAAATAAGCCACCCAATTAAAATAGCAGACGTTCAAACTTTGAATTTAAGATTATCAATAAGGCAGCTTTGCTGCCAAAATTGGACATTCATTGTGTTCAACTTAAATAATTGACGATAATGTCTGAAATCAATCAATGTTAGAATTATGAAAACTTCAATTTACGTCATAGTGTAACAATGTTTTGCTGATCAAGTATTTCAATCTAAGTGGCCTTGTTGATAAATGGAGTGTGGTTAATGGCAGTAAAACTAAACAATAAAAAAAATAGCAAGAGCATAGAAGAAACTCTTTGGGATTCAGCCAATAAACTCAGAGGTAGCGTTGAACCTGCAGAATATAAGCACGTAGTGCTTGGCTTGATATTTTTAAAGTTTGCCAGTGACAAGTTTGAAGAGCATCGTCAAACGCTTATTGCCAAAGGGCAAGAGAAGTACATTGAAATGCCCGAGTTTTACAATCAGAGCAATGTGTTCTTTTTAGATGAAGCCAGCCGTTGGAGCTACATCATCCAAAATGCAAAGCAAAACGACATTGCTTTGAAAATTGATACAGCTCTGCACAATATCGAAAAAAGCAATAAAGCACTTAAAGGTGCGCTTCCTGATAATTACTTCTCTCGTTTAGCTTTGGATATTACCAAGCTTGCCTCTTTGCTCGACACCATCAACAATATCGATACAATCAAGGATAAAGAGCAAGATATTGTGGGTAGAGTGTATGAGTATTTCCTAAGTAAATTTGCGCTGTTGGAAGGTAGCGGTAAAGGCAAGGGGGAGTTTTACACTCCTAAAAGCATTGTTAACCTAATAGCCGAGATGATAGAACCTTACAAAGGCGTAATTTATGACCCTGCATGTGGTTCTGGCGGCATGTTTGTTCAATCAATCAAATTTATAGAAAGCCACCACGGTAATAAAAAAGAAGTTTCTATTTACGGGCAGGAATCTGTACCTACAACTTACAAACTAGCAAAGATGAATTTGGCAATTCGTGGCATTAGTGCGAATCTGGGTGAAAAAGCGGCGGACACTTTTGCTGACGACCAACACAAAGACTTAAAAGCTGATTTTATTATGGCTAACCCCCCATTTAACCTAAAAGACTGGAGGGGTGAAAATGAATTGATAACTGACCCCCGCTGGCGTGGTTATGAAGTGCCACCAAAAAGTAATGCCAACTATGCTTGGATACTTAACATGGTGAGCAAGCTGAGTGAAAACGGTGTTGCAGGCTTTATATTGGCAAATGGGGCGCTTGGTGGTGGTGGTGAAGAATACAAAATTCGACGGCAATTAATAGAAAATAATTTGGTTGAAGCAATTGTCACTTTGCCAAGAGAAATGTTCTATACAACTGATATTAGTGTCACTCTTTGGATACTGAACAAAAATAAAAAAGAAAGAACTTTTCTCATCGACGACAAACCACGTCAACTTCGCAATAGAGAACGTGAGGTGTTGTTTGTTGACTTAAGAAAATGGGGTAGCGAATATGAAAAAATGTATATCCAACTTACTGAGGAAGGTATTTATAAAGTTGTGACAAACTTTCACAATTGGCAAGAAGTCGACTATCAAAAAACTTATCTAAATATTCCAGAATATTGCTATTCAGCTAGTTTTGAAGAGATAAAAGTTCAGAACTTTTCACTTTTGCCAAGTAAATATATTCAATTTGTTGATAGAGATAGCCAAATTGATTTCAAAAAGGAAATGATACGAATCCAAAGTGATTTCAAAATTATTTTGAAAGATGAAAAAAAATCACAGGAAGAGTTAATTAATGCATTTAAGGTATTAGGCTATGAAATATAAGCGTATAGGAGACTATATACGTTTAGTAGACACCCGCAATAGTGACTTGGCCGTTACATTTTTACGCGGAGTATCAACTACTAAGAAGCTTATTGAAACAGTTGCAAACATGTCAGGCATAAGCTTGTCAGGTTACAAAGTTGTAAAAACTAATCAATTTGTTTACGTGGCTGATACGTCTAGAAGGGGTGAGAAAATAGCAATAGCACTTAACGATGGTGAACCATGTGTTGTGTCTAGTATTTACACAGTATTCGAGGTTTCAGATGACGAAGTTCTTTTGCCAGAGTATTTGTTCATGTGGTTCAATCGTAGTGAATTTGATCGTTATGCTAGATTTAACTCTTGGGGGAGCGCGCGAGAGACTTTTGATTGGGAAGATATATGCGAAGTAAAAATTCCAATTCCTGATATTGAGGAGCAACGCAAGTATGTAAATTTATATACAAGTCTTCTAGATAATCAAAATTCATATAAAAATAGCTTAGGGGATTTGCAATTAATTTGTGATACCTATATTGAAAACCTAATAAATACAGAACAACCAAAAGTTCTAGGTAAGTATATTGAGCAATCGGATGAAAGAAATAGTAGTTTAGAAATTGACAATTTGCTTGGCATTAGCGTGAATAAGGTTTTTATAGAAACCAGATCGAATAAGGAACAACTCAATTTATTAAATTATAAAGTGGTAAGGCCAAGAGAGTTTGGTTACGTCACCGTAACTTCCCGTAATGGGGGGAAAATATCAATTGCGATTCTAGATGGAGAAGCGGGGCTTGTTTCAAGTACCTATATTGTTTTTAGAGTTAAAGACTACACAGAACTTCTTCCAGAGTATTTATATCTCTGGTTTTCTAGACCAGAATTCGATCGTTATGCTAGATTTCACTCTTGGGGTAGCGCCAGAGAAACTTTTGATTGGGAAGACATGTGCAATGTAAAACTACCTATACCAGACATTAAGGTACAGGAGGCGATTGTAACCATTTACCACACCTTAGAAACTCGTAAACGCATCAATGAGCAATTGAAAAATACAATTAAGCCACTTTGCCCAGTTTTGATGAAAGGGGTGTTTGATAGTATGAATCTTGAAATAAGTGAGTCCAAATGCTTACATCAATAACCTTAAAGAATGTAGCGACTTATGAACCTATAAATGGGGTTCAAATAGATGGATTAAAAAAGGTTAACTTCATCTATGGGGCCAATGGCTGTGGAAAAACTACCTTATCAAACTATTTACTCAACCCAAGTAACACTAAATTTGTAAATTCTAGTTTGAGTTGGAAAAATGAAACACCAATTAAAACCTTAGTTTATAACAAAGAGTTTCGAGAGCAGAATTTTGGCAAAGGTAAATTAAATGGTGTTTTTACGCTTGGTAAGGCAACCACAGAAGAAATTAAAGTAATTGATGAAAAATCCGAGGAATTAAAAACTATTAAAGCTGATGGTTTAAAAAAACGCGAAACACTAAATACTCAAAAAGAGAAAAAAGAGGTTTTAGAAAAAGAGTTTACCGAAAGCGTATGGCAAAAGCTTTACAAAAAACATGAAAAAGAATTCAAACAAGCATTTGTGGGGTCAATGAAGTCGGGAGAGTCTTTCAAAAATCGGTTACTACAAGAGTATATAAGTAACACAACCTCATTAAAATCTTCGGATGAATTAAGGGAAAAAGCAAAAACAATTTTTGGGGAAGCCCCACAGTCCATAAGTCTGATAAATGCAATTAGTTATAGCAGAGTTTCTGAAATTGAAACGAACTCAATTTGGAAGAGGATTATTGTTGGTAAGGCAGATGTAGATATTGCCAAATTAATTCAAAGGTTGAATATCAACGACTGGGTTAATCAAGGCAGAGCTTATATTCAAGAAAATGAGGATGTTTGTCCTTTTTGCCAGCAGCAAACTATTTCAGAAGATTTTAAAAGTCAGTTAGAGAGTTTTTTTGATGAAAACTATCTAACGGATACAAAATCTCTTAAAGATCTAAAGCAAGAATACAATACCTTAACTCAAAATTTGATTAACGAATTGAATATTATTGAGTCGAGTCAAAAAGTATTTAAAGACACTAAACTGAATGTCGATATCTTCTCCGCATACCTCAAAACTCTCATTAGTCAAACTACTTCCAATAACGAGTTTTTAAATAACAAACTAAAAGAACCAAGTAGGAGCGTTGACTTGGTTACTCTAAAAGATCAACTAGACTTAATTTGCATATTCTGGAGCATCGTGAACACCCATTATGGTCGAACATGAACACTGATTCTGGTGCATCGTGAACACTGATTCTGCTCGAACGTGAACGCTTT
>JAYTON010000362.1:0-3147 GCA_043747725.1 Saprospiraceae bacterium | reverse complement strand
ACCACCACAAGGTCAAGCATTTCATGGCGATTGTACAACTTAACTGCTCCCGTTTTTACCTGACGACTAAGGGCTTGGTAAGCACCAATCAATAATTGTTGTCCCGTCTGACCACGTGCATAAAATGTCCGCGACACTTGCACACCACCAAACGAACGGTTATCCAACATGCCTGAGTACTCCCGTGCAAAAGGCACACCTTGCGCTACGCATTGGTCAATAATTTCAGTAGAAACTTCTGCCAAACGATGTACATTGGATTCGCGAGCGCGATAGTCACCACCTTTTATAGTATCATAAAATAAGCGATGCACTGAATCACCGTCATTGCGATAGTTCTTAGCAGCATTAATACCGCCTTGTGCAGCGATAGAATGCGCCCGACGAGGAGAATCATGGTAAGTAAAAACATTCACATTGTACCCCAATTCACCCAATGAAGCCGCAGCCGCAGCACCCGCCAAACCAGTTCCGACCACTATCACATCTATCCGCATTTTATTTGCAGGCGAGACGAGAGGCATAGCGGCTTTATAATTCAGCCACTTTTCGGAGATGTCGCCTGATGGAGCTTTTGACTCCAATTGGCGGTCACTCACCTTTATATTTCTACCATTGACGTTTATTTCTTTAGCCATTTTATTTCAGGATGTATATTTTCTTTAATTGAAATCAATTTATTTCGTAAAAAAATAAATAATAGGAATGAGCGCAAAACCCAAAGGAACGATGATAGAATAGACCGTACCAAAGCCTTTAATAAACGGTGTATATTTCGGATGATTGACACCTAACGTTTGAAACGCCGACTGAAAGCCATGACTTAAATGGAAAAACAAAACTACTTGAGCAACCACATATGAACCAACGATAAGTGGATTCTTAAAAGCCTCAGCTACACGGGCATACAAATTAGCAATCGGATCGCCTTCAGCAAAATCTTTATATGGTTGCATAGTCATTTCACCCATCTTCATTTTCAACCAAAAATCACCCATGTGAATGATGAGGAAAAAAAGAATCAAAGTGCCGAGCAATGCCATATTTTGCGACGACCAATTCACGCCCGGAGGAGTCGTTTTTACGGCATAAGTTTGACCCTTTGCTTTACGATTAGCAAAATAGAGCAATAAGCCTTGAATCGTATGCAAAATAATGAAAGCATAAAGCCCGTAGGAAATCGTTTTGATAAGCGGGTTGTGCGTCATGAAATACGAATATTTATTAAACGCCTCGCCCTCGTCACTTTTGAGCAATTGAAGATTGCCCACTAAATGGACAATCAGAAAAAGTATGAGGAACAAGCCCGTTAAACTCATGGTCAGCTTTCGACCAATCGAGGATGTCAAGTAATGAGTTAACCACTTCATATTCAATCAGCGCTTTTATAAAGCAATTTTGTTGATAAATGTGAGAAAAAGTTAGTTTATCGTAATAATATAGTCAGTGCTTTCAACATATCTACAAAACTATATACTAAAACCTTATTGGCAAATTTATGTTCCCTTTTTAAATTTAACACTACTTTATTTAGAATTTTTTTAAATAAAACGCACCCCCTCAGTATTTTTTCAAAAAATTAAAAGACATTTGCAATCTCATTTTAAATTAAAATAATGACTATCAAATTTGACCATTTCCTTAAAAAATTCCCGATTGTAGAATTGCCCGTTACGCTGCGGGATGACTCGCATCATGATTTTTCAAATGAAAATGACCCTATGCCGCCGCCTATGATTGCGGAATATATCACGCACTATGAAACCACTTTGCCTGATGATGACTTGACGGAATACATCGCTTGTTTTCAATTACCCGTTGAAAATAAAATCTACAAAGCCATCGTCTATTGGAAAGCCACTTTGCTGAATTATGACTACGTTTTGGCTACTTATGATGCCAAATTGGGGACTATGATTGATAAAAAAGCCATTGCAGGTACTAAAATCGTCGGGCAAGCAGTCAAGCGGATTTTGGCATTCATCAAAGAAGATTTCTCTATTCAAATAGCCGAAGGCATCGAAGAAACTGGTAAAGAATACGTAGCGGATAGCACCAAAACCCATCGCTACGAAATTCTCGACAATGGACGGATTGAACAAGACTATTAATTTAATTGAAAATTGAAAATTGAGAGTTGAAAATTTTGACATTGAATAATGCCACATTTATTAACTTTCAATTTTCAATTTTCAACTCTCAATTATTTATGAATTTACCTCTTAAAATAGCGCGGCGTTATCTTTTTGCTAAGAAAAGCACTAATGCCATTAATATCATTAGTGGTATCTCGGTGTTGGGTTTGGCATTGGGGGCGGCGGCGTTGGTGTTGGTATTATCGGTTTTCAATGGTTTTGAAAAATTGATTACGGGCATGATGAGTAATTTCAATCCCGATGTTAAAATAGTGGCGACAAAAGGAAAAACGTTTACATCTGACTCCTTGAAAATCAATCAATTGCGTCAAATTAAAGGCGTTGACTTATTGTCTGAAACGCTTGAAGAAACTGCTTTTTTTGAATACGAAAAATCGCAAGCCATTGGAACTTTGAAAGGTGTGGATGATAATTTTAGTAAAATAAATCGGATAGATTCGACAGTGCGCGAAGGGAGATATTTATTGCATGATACTCAAAATGATTACGCCGTTTTAGGCGGTGGCATTCGAAATCAATTAGGCGTTTATGAACGGAATATGCTGACCCCCCTCAGTATTTACATGCCTAAACGCGGTGAAGTAGGCGTTTTGGAGCAGCCATTTGCCAAACGATTTGTTTATCCGGCGGGCGCATTTGTTATTCAATCTGAAGTGGACAATCAATATGTCTTGACCAATCTTCAATTTGTCAGAGATATTTTGAATACTGAAAATGAAGTGAGTGCTTACGAAATTAAACTCAAACCCGATGCCAATGCCTCCTCAGCTCTTTCCGAAATTCGAGCAATAATGGGCAATGATTTTACTGTAAAAGACCACTATCAGCAAGACGAGGCTTTTCTAAAATTAATGAATATTGAAAAATGGATGAGTTATGCCATTTTAAGTTTGACCATTCTTTTAGTGGCTTTCAACATGGTCGGCTCCTTGTGGATGATGGTTTTAGAGAAAAAACAAGACATTTCGATACTCAAAAGTATGGGCGCGCA
>JAYTON010000361.1:0-10512 GCA_043747725.1 Saprospiraceae bacterium | reverse complement strand
GGTGATAAATTTTTCATGCTTTACTGTGTTTGTTAAAGTGTTAGAGAATAATTTTGCTTATAATATATATAATTAAATTATGTTCAATGGACAGTTTAATGGGGATTTATAAAAAAAACGATAAATTATGAAAATATAAATATTTATTGTAACTTGTTTTGTGTATATGTTTCCAAAAATAATTTTTTATTTTGAAAATAAACATTTATTTTAAAAATAAATAAATAAAAAATGATGAACACTTATAAAATGTATGTAAACAACATATTTAAATGACGTTTCCCCATTGTTTTTTAAGGGTTATTTTTAATCAGCGTCAAAAAGGGTAAAATACTGAGGGGGTAAAAAAATCCGAGTGTAAAATAATACACTCGGATTTCTTAAAAAAATCAACTATTTTCGATGTGGTTATTTCACCTTTTTAGGGTCCCAAATTGTGAAAACACGAGACACATTGAAGCCAAAACGAACGGCATTTTTACCCCAGTTATTTTCTGTCTGAGTAATGAATCCATATTCGGACATGGAGGTAGAATTGGTAAAATGTAATTGAAAAACGTGACCACCTGTTTCGATATCCAAACCAACTGAAAGAGAATTTTTGAAATTAGAGGCTAACTGATTGGGCAACACATATACATATTCCGCATTGAAAGTCATTCGACGCGTCAAACGAATACGCCCGCCTACACCCATCGCAAACACATCATTTTTTTCATCCGTCGTCTTCACCAAATTGCGGTGAATATAGGAAGGCACCAATTCTAAAGTGACATAATCATTAAGCTTGCTTCCAATAATTAACTGAGAAGTATAAAATAAGCGCGAAGAAAAATAATTTTCTCTCGTCGGATCATCAGGCTTCTGAGTTTCGATAGCCGCACCGACCACCAAGGCTGCTGAAATAGGCATATTGCGTTTACCAGTACTTTGCCGCAAAAATTTATATTTCACAAAGCCATCATATGCTTTTTTGACACTGTTTCTGTTCACACCAACCCCTAATTGGTCTGTAATACCATAATCAATCCCCCATCGTTGAGTCGCTTGATCGAGACCGAAAAGATTATATAATCCCTCATCTACAGTACCAAATCGATGAGAAATTTTCACATCCATCACACCCATAGCTGTATTTTCCAACGAATGAAGATTGATGATTCGATTGGTTTTGAAACTATATTTGGTATAATTTATTTCATCATCGCTTTCAATTAGCGATAATAAGCTACTTGCCGTATCTTTTTGCGGCTTCTGAGCAAGGCTTTTGGTAGACCAAATACTGAGGGGTATCAAAATAAGTAATATTTTTTTCATAGTTATAATCCTTTGAAAATGAATGAGTTAATTAAAATATTAAAAACAAATAAGGCTTCTTAAAAATAATCAATTTTTAAGAAGCCTTATAACGAAGATATTACAAATTACTTTGCTTTAGCTGCAGCCATTGCTTGCAAAGGCAAATCAATACTAATTTTTGCTTCTTTAGCAATTTTATCTTTCACCGCACCCGGGATTGCAATATTGTAATCAGCCACTTTGATAGTCAGAGCAGATTTTGCTCCCGTCACCAAGCCCCCTTTTACTGTCAAAGTACCATCCAGCTCTACATCTTTTGTCACACCATGCATAGTCAATTTACCTTTTACTTTTACAGGATATGTACCATCTTTTTTCAAATTGACGCTACTAAAATTTGTAATATCGCCACCAAATTTAGCATCAGCATATTTTCCAGATTCCATATAGTTTTCATTAAAATGCTCTTCCATCAAGGCTTTTTCAAAATGCAGAGACTTGATGAGTAATTGCACCTCTACTTTACCCGTTGCCAAATCAATTACTCCAACTGATTTATTGGTTACGCCTTCTATGGGTTCAAGCGGAGAAGAAGCATTGAAGGAAACTTTACCCGTTTTTGTAAAAACTTTCTGTGCGTTCATGTTTAATAATAGAAACATAGCTACCACGCTCAATATTACTTTTTTCATAAACAATAATAATTTTAATTTTTAAAATTTCAGCTTTCTACCATTATCAGACGTTGAAAATCGGTTTCTGACAATAAGATTCAGAAGCTTTAATATAAGTTTAACGTTATTTCAATATAATGCACCGCGTCATCACCACATCCGTCAATTTGCCGTCACACTGCCCTTTGATAGTTACCTCGTCACCCATTTTTACTGAGGGGGTTGATGCGCCTTTTTCTAATTCACAGCTTATCGAAATCATCGGGTCTTCTGTTTCAAGCGTCACATTTGTCGCCTCATTTTCAGTTTCAACAGAGGCTACCTTACCTTTTACGGATAAGACTTTGCCCGCATGTTTGGCATTATCAAATTGACTACCCAATTCATTGGCAGTAATTGTTAGCGTTGCATCGCGAGAAGACATGCTTGGCGTTTTTTTATTCCACATATAATAGCCATAACTTCCGACCAATACAGTTAATACGACCCCGATTAAAAGAATTTTTCGCACCATTTTTTATTTTTTAAATCTATTGTCTAATTTCTATCCTTTAATTACTGAGGAGTCAATTATTCAATAACCCTGCATTCATCCATATTTGCAATTTCGTAATATCACAATCTGGCAATTTTGACGAGCCTTGTGGCATTGTTGAATAGCCTGACAAGTGCTTAATACTACCGAAAAATACAGTTGAATTTCTACTAATATAGTTTTTTATATTCGTATAACCATCTAGATTTACGCCAGCCGATGCCGTCACAGCATTGTGACAACCAGAGGTAGCACATTTTGAAACCATCAAAGGCGATACGAAAGTTACAAACTTAGCACTTGATGAATCACATGTAGTCGTGCTGGCGGTCGGATAAAGCTCCGATTCTACATGATAATAACAGCTTTGAGTGGTAGAAATAATTAAAAAGGCTAACACAATCGAGATAATATAATTCTGTTTTTTCATGCGTATCAAAATACAATTTTTTGTTATTAAAAATTTGCTCTAATAATTTAATTCATAATTTGCTTAGGTTTAGTTTACAAGCAAAATTATAAAATTAAAATCGGTATTAAGAGTTAAGGAAGATGGCTTTAAAGTATAGAACGTTTTTTAGGGCACTTATTAAAAACATTTGACCATCAATAATCATTACGGCATATTTAAATGATAGGTTGCCCGCCCTGAGTATTTGATTAAAATACGGTTATTTCTAAAGAGTAAAGTGGTTCAATTTATAGGAAAGTGCGCTTACGATTAATTGAACAGGATAAGAAAAAAGCCCCCTGAATAAGGAAAAAGCCTTACTAAGCGAGATTTATGAGTCTTTATTCTACTTTTTATTAATCTAAACTGTCATTCTTTCTAAAATACCTTTTGTAAAAGTATGAACTAAGTCTCCATTATAGATAATTAAACTCCCTTTTGTAATTTCTTCTTCCATCTCCCACTTGAAGCCTGTATCATCGGCTAAATGAAGCAACAAAGTAGAAATATTGCGAGCATATAATTCCGAAGCGTTAACAGGCAGCAAGGCAGGCAAATTGGATACGCCAATAATTGTTACTCCATGAGCTGTGACTGTTTCATCTTTACGGCTGAGTTCACAGTTGCCACCCCACTCGACTGCCATATCCACTATAACAGCACCCATTTTCATGGATTCAACCATATCTTGAGTGACCAAAACAGGGGCTTTTTTACCCGGTACTAATGCAGTTGTAATAACAATATCTGCTTCTTTGATGCGTTGACGAATCAGGCTTTTTTGTTTTTCAAGAAACTCTTTAGATACTTCCTTTGCATAACCTCCTTCTGTTTTCACCCCCTCAGTATCAGCCACTTCCAAGAATCGTCCACCGAGTGATTCGACTTGCTCCTTGGTTTCTGGGCGAACATCAGTCACTTCCACCACTGCACCTAAGCGTTTTGCCGTAGCGATGGCTTGAAGTCCTGCCACGCCCGCTCCAAAAATGAGGACTTTGGCAGGTGTAATAGTGCCGGCAGCCGTCGACATCATAGGAAAAATCTTTCCACTGGCATTGGCAGCCATCAACACGGCTTTATAACCTGCCAAATTTGTTTGGGAACTGAGGGCATCCATTTTTTGAGCACGCGTGATACGAGGGACAGCATCCATCGAAAAAGCCTGAATATTTCGTTTTTCCAATATTTCGATTACATCTGGAATGGTGTAAGCATAGAGGAAAGATATCAATACCGAGCCTTCTTTGAGCATTTCGGCTTCTGATACTGAGGGGGCATTGACTTTCAAAATGACATCAGCATTGACATATAAATCCTTTGTGTTAGGAATAATTTCTGCGCCCGCATCTATGTAATTTTGATTGCTAAATGAAGCCCTTTCACCTGCTCCCGATTCTATTCGAACCGTCATGCCCGTTTTTATTAGTTGTTTTGTAATATTGGGTGTAAGGGCAACTCGATTTTCAAAGGATTTGGTTTCCTTTGGTACAGCTACTATCAAGGCTAATGGTTTTAATTTGGATTGAAATAATATTTATTTTTTCTTTAAATGAAAACACTAAACAAAGTAGTAATTTCATTTAAAATAAAAAATAATATTAGGCGAAAAACTAAGTTTTGAAGAAAAAAACCAAGTTTTGAAGAAAAACCGAATAAAATATCATCGAAAGGTACGTGGCAACTGAGGGGTGTGCATAAAAAGATACCCCATTCCGAATAAACGAAATGGGGTATGAAATATCGAAAAAGATTGCTTTAATCTTAAACTTGCTCTTCTGCTTCTGGCGTTTCATCCGCTTTTTCTTCAACAACTGGTGCTACGGGAGCAACAGGTGCTGTATAAGATTTAGCGCGACTACGACGAGTTTTCTTAGCTGGTGCTGCTTTAGTTTCTTTAGCTGCTACAAAGTTTTCATTGAAATCAACCAATTCAATCAAAGCTGTTTCAGCACCGTCACCTGGACGGAAACCTGTTTTGATAACACGGACGTAACCACCCGGTCTATCCATCACTTTTGGAGCGATAACATCAAACAATTCTTTGATAGATTCTTTATCTTGTAAATAGCTGAAAACGACACGACGAGAGTGCGTCGTATTGTTTTTACCTTTTGTAATAAGTGGTTCAATGTGTACACGCAATGCTTTAGCCTTTGCCAAAGTTGTAGTAATGCGTTTGTGTTGAATCAAGGCTTTTGACAAATTTTTCAGAAGCGCATGACGGTGTGCCGTTTTACGACCGAGGTTATTAACCTTATCTCCGTGTCTCATCTTAAGAGTATTTATCTTTATAACATCGGAGCCGCTTGAATGCGCTCACAACGATTATTATAAAGTTGTTAAAAAAATATTTATAAAAAATTGATTACTAACATCTTAGTAATTTCAAATGAATACCCCCTCAGTAAAATGAGAGAAATTCATCCTAAATTACTCTTCGTCCAATTTATATTTCGATAAATCCATACCGAAAGACAAGCCTTTATCTTGAAGTAATTCTTCGATTTCGACCAATGACTTTTTACCGAAGTTACGGAATTTGAGCAATTCATGAGTGTCGTAGCGAACCATCTCACCCAATGAATTGATTTTCGCAGCCTTCAAACAGTTGTAAGCCCGAACAGAAAGATCGAGGTCTTCGAGTGATGTTTTGAGCAACTTACGCATGTGCAATATATGCTCATCCACAACACTGTCTTCGCGACTCTTTTCATCATCGAATGTAATATTTTCATCAGTGATTAACATCAAATGTTGAATCATGATACGTGAAGCTTCCTTCACAGCATCTTCAGGGTGAATAGTACCATCAGTTTTTACTTCAATCGTGAGTTTTTCGTAGTCCGTCTTCTGCCCTACACGAGTATTTTCTACTTTGTACGCCACATTTTTAATAGGCGTATAAATAGCATCAATTGGAATAACACCAATAGGCGCATCTTTTGGCAAGTTTTCATCAGCCGGAACATAACCACGACCTTTTGTAATGGTTAATTCCATTTCCAAACTGACGGAAGGTTCCATCTGACAAATAACGAGATCAGGATTCATGACGCGGAAAACGTTGGTTGCTTCCTCGATGTCCCCTGCTATAAATTTATCTTTACCGCTGATAGTGAGGTAGATTTTTTCTTCTTTGATGTCTTCACCAGCGATTAATTGCTTTAAACGAACTTGTTTAAGGTTCAAAATGATGTCCACAACGTCTTCAACGACACCGCGAATAGTTGCGAACTCATGCTCAACACCTGCGATACGCACCGCAGAAATTGCAAAACCCTCCAACGACGACAATAAAACGCGACGTAGAGAGTTACCGACAGTTTGACCGAAACCTGGCTCTAATGGCTTGAACTCGAAAATGCCTTCAAAGTCCGTTGCTTTTTGTAGAACGATTTTGTCGGGTTTCTGGAAATTTAATATTGCCATATTATGATTGATTCTAAAAGAAATGAAGGGGAATATTTTTACGATATAAACCTATGAGGTTTTAAAAACCTCATAGGTTTGATTTTCAAGAAGATTATTTCGAATAAAGCTCGACAATCAACTGTTCATTAATTTTTTCAGGTATTTGCTCACGCTCAGGATAAGCGATGAAGCGACCTTCAAGGCGTTCAGGATTCCAGTCAAGCCAAGAGAATTTCTTAACTTCTCTGTTTACACCGACACCTTCCAAGTTACCATTTGCCCGTGATTTGCCCCGAATAGCAATTATATCACCTGGACGAACTTGTGCAGAAGGGACATTCAACACAATACCGTTGACAGTAATGTGCTTATGTGAAACCAACTGACGCGATGCATTCCGTGTAGGAGCGATGCCTAAACGATATACGACGTTATCCAAACGTGCCTCAAGCAATTGAAGCAAAACCGTACCTGTTACACCATGACGCTTAGTCGCCTCGTGGAATGTTTTACGGAATTGACGCTCCAATACACCATAAGTGTATTTGGCTTTTTGTTTTTCCATCAACTGGACTCCATAATCAGAGCGTTGTTTTCTTTTACGCGTTTGACCGTGCTGACCTGGAGCGAATTTGCGTTTTTCAAAAGATTTATCGTTACCGTATATTGCTTCACCAAAAGCTCTTGCCTTTTTGGTAGTAGGTCCAGTATATCTTGCCATTTTTAATTAAAATTGACTAATTAATTTATATATGATTAAACGCGACGTTTTTTCGGTGGACGACAGCCGTTGTGTGGCATAGGCGTTCTATCGTGAATAATCGTCACTTTGACACCTGCTGCATCGATAGCGCGGATAGCTGACTCACGACCCGAGCCAGGTCCTTTTACATACACCTCGCAGAAACGCATACCTGCATCGTAAGCTACTTTTGCAGCACCTGTAGCCGCTACTTGAGCTGCATAAGGCGTATTTTTCTTTGAGCCACGGAAACCACCTTTGCCAGCAGTACCCCATGAAATCACCTGTCCCTGTTTGTTAGTCATCGAGACGATGATGTTGTTGAAACTTGCCTGAATATACGCCAAACCTTCCGGCGCAATCTGGACAACTCTCTTTTTAATTTTTTTTATTGCTTTTGCCATTTTTGATTTTAACTTTTGTTCCGGTTTTAGTCCTCTATACTGAGGGGTCAATCCTTGAACAGTTAAGAGAAATTAATCATTCCATTCTCAATTACTCAAGAGGAATCTGATTATTTAGTCACTTTCTTTTTGTTAGCGACTGTTTTACGACGACCTTTACGCGTACGAGCATTAGTCCGAGTGCGCTGACCACGAACTGGTAAACCCTTACGATGACGAAGACCTCTATAGCAA
This sequence comes from Saprospiraceae bacterium, assembly GCA_043747725.1. GTDB lineage: Bacteria > Bacteroidota > Bacteroidia > Chitinophagales > Saprospiraceae > JAAFJT01. The sequence continues at coordinate 2,762 of JAYTON010000361.1, read as the reverse complement.
GCGATGTCCATCAAACGTTTGATGCTCAATTGCACCTCAGAGCGAAGTTCACCTTCTACTTTGTATTCGTCGTTGACGATACGAGAGATTGTTTTGATGTTGTCGTCATTCCAATCACTCACTTTAGTATCTTCGCTCACACCTGCTTTTTCAAGGATTTCCTTGGCAGAAGAACGTCCGACACCGTAAATGTACGTGAGACCAATAACGCCACGCTTGTTTCTTGGTAAGTCAATACCTGCTATACGAGCCATGTTTTAAATTAATATTTTAAAAAATTATCCTTGACGTTGTTTGTATTTAGGATTCTTCTTGTTGATAACGTACAACTTGCCCTTGCGACGAACAATCTTGCAATCGGCAGAACGTTTCTTGATGGAAGGTCTAACTTTCATTTCCTTAATATTGTATTGTTAAAATTATTTATACCGATAAATGATTCTTCCTCTTGATAAATCATAAGGTGACATTTCCACTGACACTTTATCGCCTGGTAATATTCGAATATAATTCATCCGCATTTTACCTGAAATATTAGCGAGGATAACGTGGTCGTTTTCAAGTCGCACTCTAAAATTTGCATTAGAGAGTGCTTCTTCAACTATGCCATCTTGTTTTATTAAATCTGTTCTTGCCATGCAAAATTTTATTGAAATTACCCCTTTTTGAATTCGGAGCGCAAATATCTAATTTTTTATTGAAATTTCCAAGAGATTTGAATTTTTCTTTACAGCTTCTTGTATGAATGAATGGTCGGAAAGAATATCCGCTTTTTTACCTTTGCGAATGGCTACAGTGTGTTCAAAATGTGCGGAAGGTTTTTTATCAGATGTGATGATTGTCCAACCATCCCCAATACCCATTACTTCCTTTGTTCCTAAATTAATCATCGGTTCGATAGCGATTACCAAACCATCTCTGAGTACCACGCCGTTTCCTCGTTTACCATGATTAGGCACATCTGGATCTTCATGTAAAGCTTTACCGATACCATGGCCTGTCAAATCTCTTACTACACCATATTTATGGTTTTTCTCACAATATTCAAATATAGCAAAGCCAATATCTCCTATTCTTTTTCCAACTATTGCTTGGTCAATACCTTTGTAAAGTGATGTGTTTGTCACATTTAAAAGGTCTAATACTGAGGGGGTAACGCCACCCAAAGCAAAAGTATAAGCAGCGTCTCCGAAATACCCATCTAATAGAGTACCACAATCAACTGAAACAACATCATTATCTTGAAATTCTCTATTGGAAGGAATACCATGTACAACTGCTTCATTCATCGAAACACACAACGTTGCTGGAAAATCGCGATAACCTTTGAAAGCAGGAACAGCATTATTATCTCTAATAAACTCTTCCGCTTTTTGATCTATAAATTGACTTGTAATACCGGGCTTGATTAATGTACCAACGTAAGCTAAAGTTTTTGAAACCAACAAACAACTCTCACGGATTAACTCAATTTCATCATCCGTTTTATAGTATATTTCTTTTTTTTCGCTTGATTGAAACATTGTTTGTTTTTTATTTTCTTATAAAAATTAAGAATTAAAACAGATTTCACTCTGATTTTAATTCTTAATTTTTAGATATTTAAAAGCCTTCAAGTAATCTTTGGAATGAAAGTAATATTAAATACCACCCTCGCCTACCGCTACTAAACCACCACGGCCTTGTAGTTTACCACTTTTCACAAGACCATCATATTTACTGAGTAATAAATAAGACTCAATCTGTTGTAAAGTATCTAACACAACACCAATCATGATGAGGATAGATGTACCTCCGAAGAAACGTGCAAAACCACCATTGACACCCATAAATGCTGCAATACCAGGCATAATAGAGATGAGTCCAAGTATAATTGCACCGGGTAATGTAATACGTGTCGTTACCGAATCAATAAATTCAGCTGTATTTTGACCAGGTTTAACACCTGGAATAAAGGCATTTTGGCGTTTCAAATATTCAGAATATTGTTGTGGATTCACAATTAAAGCTGTATAAACGTATGTGAAAACTACAACTAATATAAAGTAAATTAAGTTATGAGGCAGCGATGTATAATCATTTAATTTACCCAAAAATCCAGATGGCGAACCTTGACCTGACATAAATTGAGCAATTGTAGATGGAATAAACATTAAAGCCTGAGCAAAAATGATTGGCATAACACCTGCAGAATTCAACTTAATCGGTAAATAATCTCTGTTAGTAGCCATGGGAAGTGAAGCACCTGTGCGACCTACCATACGTTTCGCAAATTGAAGAGGAATACGACGAACCGCTTGAATAACAACTATAATGCCCATGATAGTAGCAAACCAAACTGCCATTTCCAAAACGAAAGCGAAACCACCTTGCAATTGGAATTCAGCAATCAGAGCTTGAGGTAAAGCATCAATGATACCCGACATAATTATGAAAGATGTACCATTACCAACGCCTTTTTCAGTAATACGCTCACCGAGCCACATAGCGAAAACAGTACCTGCTGTCAAAATCACTAAACCTGAAAACCAAAAAATGCCAGGAGAAAGACCCGCAGCGATAGCTCCTTTGGTTGTTAGATATGTTAAATAACCGCTACCTTGAACCATTGTAACACCAATAGTGAGGACGCGCGTTAGCTGATTCAATTTTTTTCTACCCGATTCTCCTTCATGCTGTTGCAAACGCTGAAAATAAGGCACTGCAAAAGTCAATAACTGAATAATGATAGAAGCCGTAATATAAGGCATTACACCCAACGC
>JAYTON010000360.1:0-5750 GCA_043747725.1 Saprospiraceae bacterium | reverse complement strand
AATATCTTTTAAATAGTTAAGAGTTGTGAGTTGGAAACAGCATTTACTGTATTATAAGCGTTTACCAATTTGATTCATTCTATTATTTTCAAATTAATTTTATTGAAATATACAAAATTTTTATTAAAAAATACCATCATTTTAAAAATAAAATTTTGAAATTCGTATAAAGTTCTATTGAAAGTTAACGAAATGGTAATATTCGGCGAATGAACTCGCTGATTTTATGATATGAAAGTATGAATACCTAATATTGCGTTCTGAAAATACGACCAAATTATAAATGATCATCATTCCTCTCTTAAAAAATCTAAACTCAAAGTTTATGATGAAAAAACATTTACTCACCTGCTTTTTTTCGTTGATGGGTTTAATGGCTTGTGCGCAAGTGACGCTGAGTGGTAAAACCGTAGATGAAAAAGGTGAACCGGTTCCCTCGGTTATTATCCTTGTAAAAAAGAACGGTGTTCCGAAAGCCAATGCTCAATCGGATTTCGATGGTTTGTATCGCATTACCAACCTTGACCCAGGTACATACGATGTGGAATTTCAGCTATTGGGTTTTTCTACTCAGCTGCAAAAAAACGTCAGTTTGACTACGGGTGTCATTGTGTTGAATGGTAAAATGGTAGAAGATTCCAAATTACTGGGTACGGTTGAGATTATCGAATATAAAGTGCCTATCGTAAAAGTTGACCAAACCACTCAAGGCGGCACGCTCACAAGCGCGCAAATATCTAAATTGCCAACTAAAAATATCTCTGCTTTGGTGGGTACGGCGGCACCGGGTGTAGCGGTCAGCCCAGACGGTGGTGGTATTAATATCAAAGGTTCGCGTGAAACAGGAACTGATTTTTATATTGATGGGATTCGGGTTCGCGGCTCAAGCCAAGTGCCAGCGAGCGAAATTGAGCAATTGGAGGTTGTGACGGGGGGTATCGAAGCCAAATATGGTGACGTAACGGGTGGTGTGGTATCCATCACAACTAAAGGACCAGCGAACAAATTCTCTGGTGGTGTAGAAGCAGAGACCTCTCAGTATTTAGATGCTTTTGGCTATAATTTTTTGAATGCCAATGTATCGGGTCCGCTTATGTCAAGAAGCAAAGATGGTGGTAAATATAAGGAGTCGCTTTTGGGCTTTCGCCTATCAGGACAGGTTCGGACTAATAAAGACCCAAGCCCTTCGGCTTTGGGTATTTACCATGTAAAAGATGATGTTTTGAAGGCACTTGAGGAAAAACCCTTGGTTTCTATTGGCAATGGTACGCAAGTAGCGGCTGCAGAGCAGTTGACTGCTAAAGATTTTGATATTTTGAAAGTGCGTCCGTTCAATAACTATAAGCAATATGATTTTGGCGGAAAATTAGATGCCAAGCTTTCAGACGCAATGGATATTACTTTGGGTGGTAATTATTATCGAATTGAAAATCAATTTACACCTGCGACCTGGCAGGTTTTCAACTCTCATAATAATCCAACAGCTTTAACCAATCGCTTTAGAACTAATTTCCGTTTTCGTCATAGACTCGGAAATACTGAGGGGGTCGGTAAAAAAGAAAAATCGACAGCTTCTGTTATAGAAAATGCCCAATATTCTTTGCAAGCTGGCTATGAGAAGGGATTTGGCAGCACAGCAGACCCACGCCATGATGATCGTTTATTTGATTATGGTTACGTCGGTCAGTTTGATTATAAGTATGTACCCGATATTCGTGGTGTTCTTGATACATCAGGTGGTATTCCACGCATAGTACAACAGCATTTGGGTTATCGTAGAGAATTAGCCAATTATAAGCGTTCTGACATTAATAAGGTGTTAGCGAATTATAATAGAGATAAAGTGGATGACCCATCGGGTAATAGTGTCAATATTTTTAATGGCTCATACAATAGAAATAATCTTTCGAGAGTTTGGAATTTCCATCAAAATGTCGGACAAGTATATAATAGCTTCAACAAGAACGAAAGTAATTTGATAACCGGCTCGGCGACTTTGAGTTTCGACTTTGTACCAAAAGGTTCGAAGGCAAATGCCCATAATATTCAAATAGGCGCTATTTATGAGCAGCGGATTGACCGCGCTTACTCTATTTCTCCTTTTGGGCTTTGGAATTTGGCTGAAATTCATCAAAATGACAACATCAACGGCACTGCTTTAGACACAACGATGGTCGTAGGAGATAGTTTGATTAATGGGCAGAGAGTGAAAATATATGCGCCTTTGAAAAATAAGGATATTGAAAGTCAAACGGATATTCAATTTTACAAAAGATACCGTCAAAAATTAGGCTTGAAAGAATTAGCATTGGGCAATGTGAGTAATTTGACGCCAGACCAAATGTCTTTGGATATGTTCACTGCAAGAGAATTGAATGATCAAGCTTTGATTGGTTATTATGGCTATGATTATTTGGGTAATAAGGTGGGCGGTAAAGTTTCTTTCAATGATTTCTTTACTGCACGTGGGGCTGATGGTGCGCGAACTTTCCCAGTCGCACCCGTGCAACCGCTATACGTGGGGGGCTATATTCAAGATAAATTCCGTTATAAAGACATTATTTTCAGTCTTGGCTTGCGTCTTGACCGTTTTGATGCCAATACAAAGGTGTTGAAAGACCCTTACTCACTCTATGAAGTGATGACGGCTAAAGAATATTATGACAATATTTTAAAAACAAAAAAGCCTGATAATATTGCTGATGATTATAAGGTGTATTTGACATCTAATACTTTGGGCAAAACAAATTACAATTATAAGGAATCAGATATTAGAGCCTACAGAAATGGTGACCAATGGTATACTAAGGGCGGTCAACCGATAGATCCAGTTGTGCTTTTTGGAGAAGGGGCTCAGACCTTTGCCAAATATCAAACGGATACATTTCCGACTATCAAGCAGTTAGGCTATAATCCTAATATTTCTTTTGAAGATTACAAACCGCAGACGAATTTTATGCCGCGCTTGGCATTTTCGTTTCCCATTTCGGATGTAGCCAACTTCTTCGCCCATTACGACGTGTTGGTATCTCGCCCGTCTTCTAATAATATTGTAACCGCGCTCAATTATTTCTACTTTGATGACAATGGGCGCACACCTGAAAATAATGCTAATTTAAAACCTGAGCGCACAATAGATTATGAAGTAGGTTTTCAACAAAAACTGAATGATTATTCAGGTATAAAAATAGCGGCTTACTACAAAGAGATGCGGGATATGATTCAGTTGCGCTACTATAAATATCTGCCTGCACCTTTGAAAGTGAATGAATATACGAGCTATGGCAACCTCGACTTTGGTACAGTCAAAGGCTTTACATTTCAATATGACTTGCGTCAAATCAAGCATGTTTCGGCTAATATCAATTATACTTTACAATTTGCTGATGGAACTGGTTCTGACCCAGCTTCTCAAAGAGGCTTGAATCGAAAAGGCAATATTCGGACATTGTCGCCGCTTGATTATGACGAACGTCACCGCATCACTGCCACTATAGATTACCGTTATGACGAAGGAAAATATGATGGACCGAGATTGTTCGGAGCGGATATTTTCAAAAATGCAGGAGCGAATTTGCAATTAATTACCGTTTCAGGTCGTCCTTATACTAAATACCGTCAGCCGCAACCATTCGGGGCTTCTCAGATTGAAGGTGACATCAACGGCTCTCGTCTGCCTTGGACACTCAACTTGGATATGAGGATTGATAAAACATTCACCCTTGCAAAAGAATCTAAAAAACCGTTAGATTTGAATGTCTATCTCCGTGTTCAAAATCTATTGGATATCAGAAATGTGAACAGTGTTTATGCTGCTACAGGTTCACCGGATGATGATGGCTATTTAGCTTCTGCTCGCGGGCAGAGTGAGTTAGCAAATACTTTGGCATCCCGTCCGAATGATTATCAAGCCTATCAGCAATCATATTTGATGCGCATGTTGAACCCTAATTTTTATTTCTTTCCAAGACGGATATTTTTAGGTGCAACGTTTATTTTTTAGCGGAAAGAACATAACCAACAAGTTATAAATTTTTAAAAGAATGATAATGACTCGTTTACAAATTATAAAAAAATATCTATTGGGTTTGGCTTTGCTAAATGTTGCCCATATAGCTTTGGCAAATATCCCGTCTAATTTTAAAAAAGGTATTAAGGCTGAATCATCGACCCCCCTCAGTACAAGAGCCGATTGTGTGCAAGGTTCCTCGCGTTTTGATATGGATATCAATAATGTACGGGCTGCCTTGCTTTCAAGCGGCGACGTTTGGTGGGATTTGGATAATGGGCAATATATCGTCCCAAAAGTGCAACCCGGTACAGGTGCAAAAGCGGTGTCTGCCATATTTGCAGGAGCTGTTTGGTTAGGCGGTAAAGACCCAATCGGCAACTTAAAAGTAGCTGTTCAGACTTATAGAAATGGTACAAAAACAGACTTCTGGCCTGGTCCTTTGAAAGAAACAACAGGCACAACAGATGCCCAAACCTGTGAGAATTGGGATAAGCATTTTATCGTTTATGCTTATGAAATTGATTCATTAATAAAAATTTTCAATGCAGCCAGAGCAAAAGACCCTGTTAATCCACAAATTGATTGTGGATTAGTGCCAGAAAATGTGAAAGGCTGGCCTTCATTTGGCAACCCATACTTTTTTGATATTCATCGCTTCACGTTGCCTCGTGCGTCACAAGGTTTGGCAAAATTTCATGACGAAGACGGTGATGGCAAATATGACCCGTGCAAAGGCGACTATCCGATTATTGATGTCAAAGGTTGTGAAGCTATAACAGCTATTCCTGACCAAATGATTTTTTGGATTTACAACGACAATGGTGGTGTGCACACGCAATCGTCGCGTTCTACAGCGATCCAGATGGAAGTTCAGGTTCAAGCGTTCGCATACAAAACCAATGATGAGTTGAACGACATGACTTTTCAACGCTATAAACTCATCAATCGAGCAAGAACGGATATTGATTCTACTTATTTTGCCATGTGGGTTGACCCTGATTTGGGTTGTTATACAGATGATTATGTCGGTTGCGATACAAGCCGTAACTTGATGTATGTTTATAATCAAGACGCCCTCGATGGTACAATAGGCATTGTCTGTGATGGTGGTGTGAATACTTATGGTGATAAAATTCCGATTCTCGGTGTTGACTATTTTAGAGGACCCAATAATGAATTTGGAAAAGAGATTGGCATGTCTTCTTTCACATATTATTTGAATGAAAGCGTAGGTAATCCTTTACCGGGTACAACTGACCCCAGTACAGCAATTGAATATTACAATTACCTGACAGGAAAATGGCGGGACGGTACGCCGTTCACTTACGGTGGCAGTGGTTATTCGCCTAATAATCCACGTGCTCTAAAATTTGCTTTGGTAGATGCGCCTAATAATCCGGCAGGTTGGTCAATGTGTACAGCTAATTTACCTGCGGGTGATCGTCGGACAATTCAAGCTTCAGGTCCTTTCAAACTAAAACCAGGTTCTATTAACGAACTGATTATAGGTGTGCCTTGGGTCGCTGATCAAACGTATCCATGTCCTGATATTCGCCGTTTGCAAGAAGCTGATGATATTGCGCAAGCCTTATTTGATAATTGTTTTAAAATATTTGATGGACCTGATGCACCTGATGTGCATTTTGTAGAGTTGGATAAAGAAATCATTGCCGTTTTGACCAATGCACCAGAATCCAATAACATCAATGAAACTTATAAAGAGAAAGGTCTTAAAATT
>JAYTON010000359.1:0-4548 GCA_043747725.1 Saprospiraceae bacterium | reverse complement strand
CGAATACGACAAATTTTTGGTGATGAAAAAAGCCATTGAGACCAATCTTCAAGAAGCTCAAGAAGGTTTGGCTGAAATGGAAGGTACTAAAACGATGATAGCCAATGCTTTAGAGGCTATGGAAACGGCTTTGGGCGGTAAAACACCCAATAAAGAAAATATTGAAAAAGTGAACGCTGGCACCAATCAAAGCTTAGTCATTGCTAAAAATATTTTAACGCGCCGCTTGGCTACGGGTAGCAATGTTTCGAGCCTTAAAGAAGTAAAGGAAGATTTGATGGAGCAAATCCAAGAAGGCATTGAATATTATGAAGCAAAAGTGAAGTATCAATACAACACTGACTTCAATCCACGGGCTGACATTGTAAAAGACAATCCGAATGATTCTTATGAACGCAACTACGGCAACAACGATGTCAAAGGACCAGACGCCTTTCACGGCACGCATGTAGCAGGTATTATCGGTGCTATTCGTACCAACGATAAAGGCATCAAAGGCGTAGCGGATAATGTCCGCATTATGGGCGTCCGTTGCGTACCTGATGGCGATGAGCGTGATAAGGACGTAGCAAATGCCATCATATATGCAGTGGATAATGGCGCACAAGTCATCAATATGAGCTTTGGAAAAGGCTATTCATGGGATAAAGAAGCGGTGGATAAAGCTGTAAAATATGCCATGTCGAAAGATGTTTTGTTGATACATGCTGCGGGCAACGACGCTAAAGATAATGACAATGCCAATAACAATTTCCCAACAGCATTATTCAGCAAATCAGGCTGGTTTAGCCCTAAAAAAGCTAAAAACTGGATTGAAGTAGGTGCTTTATCTTGGAAAAAAGGAGAAGACGCAGTAGCTACTTTCTCTAATTTCGGTGCTAAAAATGTGGATGTATTCGCGCCTGGCGTTGATATTTATTCAACGGCTCCTGATGGGAAGTATAAAAATGCTTCGGGAACATCTATGGCATCTCCTGTGACAGCTGGTGTGGCGGCTTTGATTCGCTCATACTTTCCAGAATTGACGGCTGAACAAGTAAAAGAATGTATTGAAAAATCTGTTGTGCAACAAGATTATAAGGTGAAAAAACCAGGCTCAGAGGAGTTAGTCAAATTGAGTAACCTTAGTCGTACAGGCGGAACGGTGAATGCATTCAAGGCGGTACAGTTGGCTTCTCAGATGAAAGGTAAAAAGAAAGCGGTTGCAAGAGCTTAAATCATGGGTGATGTTTAATCTTTTGATTATGTTACTTATATAAAAAAGACCCCTTCAGTAAAACTATACTGAGGGGGTCTTTTTCACTTTTCACTTTTAGCTATTCACTAAATAATCATTGACTCGATAATCTTCTATTCGTAAAATAGCCGAAAACCCATTGGTCTTTTTCGCTGATTTTGTAGAAATAATCTTCAAAAGTGATGTTTTTATCGTCCTTTATATAGGTTCTGCGTATTTTTTGAGGACTTTGGGCGCGAATTTTATATTTTTCATTGCCATTAATCCATGCTAAAACACGCGCATTTTGATTGTAACCTTCCATGACGCGTACCATACCATTGGCTTCCAAAGGATTTTCAATCACAACATATCCTTCCTCAAGAGGAATAGTTGAATTGCTTTTAGCTTGTGCCGCAGCCGCATTAGACGTTGGAGCAGTAGTGCCGACCAGATTAGCAATAGAGGCTATAACAAGGGCGGATGCTTTAGCGGCTTCATTTTCAGCCCACCATTTGCCTGTAAAAACGGCTCCAATGGCGACGATTGGAATGATAATGTACGACCAATTGAAAAGCTGATAGGCTTTTTTCTTAGGGAATGGGTCAATTGTACGGGCTAAAGCAAAAGTTCTTTCATCCGTTGGGAGGGTCAGTTGGATTTCAAGTTCGCGCACTTTTTGGATAAATGTAGCATTCTCCTGCTGAAAGAATAGGTTCTGTGTTTTGGCAGATTCTGCCGTTTTGTTGAGCCTAATTTCGTTCGTTTTTTGAGAACGAATCTCACTTTGAAGTTGAGAAATCAACTTTTTCTGTTTATTAATTTCGTCAAGTAGAGCATCGAACGTTTGTTCAGAATCCTTCAATAGGTCGAGTTCTAATTTCATGTTAGAGTTTTTCTAATGCTTGTTTTTGTTATAAAGAAAATATACGATCTGCTCGAAAAGTTTGACCTTTTCAATTTAAGGGAACAAATGTACGCTATTATTCCAACAAAAACAAAATGTGTACGCTACACACCAAAGGAAAGGCATTTAAGAAGAGATTTTTAATGTATAAATGTTTAAACATCAACCAATTAGAAATATAAATAAAGTTGAATTGTTAAAATAAAAATTTAGACTTATTTTCTACTCTGAAAGTTACTAAAAAAATGGCATTTGTGACAATCAATTTATAACAACTTCTTTAATAAATTCTTCTCCAATTTCCTCATTCAGCATGGTGCGAATCTTCTCACGACCAAAGTGCAACTCTGAGCGAAGGGGCGCAGATTCAATGGTAACATACAACACATTGTTATGAATCCTCAACTCTCGCGTGTAGCCAGCAATGGTTTTGCCCATCATTTCTGTCCAGAGATTTTCGATTTTCGTTTTATACAAATTGGGTTTCAGTTTAAAAACATGAACCATTTGCTGCAAAACTTCTGACAATGAGTGATCGTTACTTTTTTTCATATAATTTCTTTTCTAACTTTTTGTTTTAAACTTAAAAATACTCTCAACTCATAATTCTCAACTCTCAACTACCACCCCCTTTTCAATTGTAAAAATCTTAAAATCGGGATGCAATTTTTTGATAATATCATTAATTCGCCCTGCGTGCGTATCGGTAATGAAAATTTGCCCAAATGATTGATTGACAATGAGTTGTAAAAAGTTCTGTACGCGCTCATCATCCAATTTGTCAAAAATATCGTCCAATAAAAGAATTGGTGTTTCTTGTTTTGCCCCCCTCAGTATTTCGTACTGCGCGAGCTTCAAACTGATAACAAACGATTTCAATTGACCTTGCGAACCAAAGCGTTTGAGTGGTTTGTCATCAATTTCAAACATCAAATCATCTTTGTGAATGCCGACCGTCGTTCTCTGCAAAATACGGTCTTTTTCACGACTCTTTTTGATAAGATTTGTTAATGAATCCCCAACAAGATGCGAGTGATAGATTATTTTGACCGCTTCCCGTTCGCCCGATATTTTTTTATAAATGGCGTTGAAAACGGGTGTAAAAATGTCAATAAATGCTTGGCGTTTTTCAAAAATATATTGTGCAGGATTATTCATTTGTTTATCATATACGTCGAGCAATCCCTCCTGCCACGCTCCGCTCGCAGTGACAGTTTCGGGCTTTGCAAAGACATTTGCACCATTTTCATCCTTTCTTTTCAATAAAGCATTGCGTTGCTCCAATATTTTATTATAAAAAATAAGATTTGTAAGATACTGATTATCAATCTGTGACAAGGCAGTATCGACGAAACGCCGCCGCTCTTCGCTGCCTTCTTTGGCTAAAAGCGTATCATCGGGTGCGAACATGACGACGGGTAAAAATCCAATGTGATCGCTCAAACCAGCATACAGAACATCATTCTTCTCAATCATTTTCTTTTTGCGCAGCTGCACTTTAGCGACAATTTTTTCACGCCTCTTATTTTTCTGAAAATGACCTTCCAATCGCATAAAATCCGCCCGTTTTACTGGCTCTATCACACCACTCACATCCTTATCAGAAGTCAATTGAATCACATCTGTATCGGAAGATAAAAAATAACTTTTGCACATGCAGAGGTAATAAATGGCATCTAAAAGATTGGTTTTACCCATACCGTTGAGTCCTACAAAACAGTTGATGCCTTCGCTGAAAGTAAGGCTTTGCGATGTATAATTCTTAAAATGTGTCAATATCAGCTTTTCTAAATGCAAATTCGTCAATATTTAGGCTTGAAAGGGGCAAATTTAGTATTTTTACACTTTAAAATTCATTGCTTCTGTATTATCATAGAATTAGTCTAAAGATTTTACAAGATTGTTTTCACTTTTCACTTTTCACTTTCAATATTATGAGTAAAAAAAATGGCGATGCATTTGTGAGTTTACAAAAACTCTTTAAACCTTATAAAAATCAATTGGCAGAAGCTGTTCAGACCATTTTGGAGCAAGATGTGTCCAATTATCCCATATTGGTGGCTTCACAGCAAGCCGTTGAATTGGGCATTCCATTGCTACAAAAAGAACAGCTGACTGAGGGGTGGTCTATTAATGCTTCAACTTTGGAAGAATTTCATGCAAAACAAGTGATAGCTACTGATAAAATAGACGATTTTAGGAATTTGTATAAATCACACGCTAACCAACTTTGTATTTTTGTTTTGACAGATGAGCAAGCCAATTTTATTTTTATGCCTATATAATTTAAATTTTTTCTAAAAAAAATACCTTTTATAGAAATTATTTTAAATTTGAGAATCGAACTTTAAAAATTGCTTATTCAGCGATTGCAAAGTGAATTTCCTTATAGAATCTTCTAAATGGATGTTTCGTAACTTTTGAA
>JAYTON010000358.1:0-7074 GCA_043747725.1 Saprospiraceae bacterium | reverse complement strand
AGCACAGGATCGGGGTGAATACTGAGGGAGTAAGACGCGCCTTCGAGTATTTTATAAACATCGCTGTCGTCGAACGGGTAAGTCGTGCAGAGTTTGCCCGTATGTTGAGCCGCTAATTGAAAATTTTTAACGCGACCCGTCTCCTCACATTTGGCGAAGCTGTGCGGAATCGTATTTTGCCGATTGATTTCCATGCGCGGCAACCAAAAATTGTCTTGCAATTTGACAGCGGTGAAATTCACCCCTTTATAGGGATAATCACCGGTAGCTTGTTGTGAAAATGCTGTAAAAGTTAGGCAAATTAAGAGTGTACAGATAAGATTTCTCATTGGTTGTTGTTATTTTTAAATGAAAAGAATAGGTGTCAAATATAAAAAGGTTTTGCTTATTTTTTTTAGTTTTACGGATGTTAAACTATACTTCATTTTTTAACTTTAAAATTTTAAATCATGGCAAAGACAATCAATCAGCGAATGACGGTTAATATTGAAGGAGATTTTGTGGTATTCATCATTGGAATGCGCATCAATCGTTTTTGGAAGATTCATAAATGGCTGCCCGTAGCAAAAGCTATGGCGATGATGCTGCAAGAGCTTTCGGAAAAACCAGAGAGTGGCTTTTTAGGCTTTCAATCTTATGGCGGGATTCCACCCGTCATGACTCAATATTGGAAATCATTTGAACATTTGGAGGCTTACGCCAAAGATAGAGAAGGGCAACATTATCCAGCTTGGAAAGCATTCAATCTCAAAATTAAAAGCAATGGTGATGTAGGCATTTGGCATGAAACCTATAAAATCAAAGCCGGGGAATATGAATGCGTTTATAATAATATGCCCCAATATGGTCTTGGAAAAATTGGTGAATTAATACCTGCTATCGGTAAAAGAGAGTACGCAGCGGACAGAATTTCTTTAAAAAATGAACAATAATATACTTCTTCTAACTTATTTAAATCCTATGAAGCATTTAAACTTTATTCGGTCAGTCATATTCTCATTGCTTCTTTTAAGTAACAGCGCAATGGCTCAGAAAAATGCGGCAGCAAAAGCTCCGTCATATTTTCCACCCCCTCAGTATTGGACACATAAAATACCTTCTGAAATGGGTTTGGATGTTGCTAAAATCCAAGAAGCCATTGCCTATCACAAGGCAAATGAAATAAAAAACCCGCGCAGCATGGAACAATCGCATTATCAATCCTTTGGGAAAGAACCCTATGGATTTGCAATTGGTGCTTTTGCAGATCGAGGCGAACCGACGGGAATCATCGTTTATAAAGGCTACATCGTTGCTGAATGGGGCGAACCCTCGCGCTGCGATATGACCCACAGCGTCACTAAAAGTTTTTTATCTACTGTCGTCGGTTTAGCGGTGGATAAAGGATTGATTCGCCATGTCAATGATACTGTGGCGTCCTATATGCCGCCCATTGAGTTATACAATCAGCCTATTTTGCGGTCGGCAGATGATTTTGGAAAACCTGAATTATTGACCCCTTTTGAAACGCCCCACAACCGCACCATCACATGGGATAATCTTTTACGCCAAACCAGTGATTGGGAAGGCACGCTCTGGGGCAAACCTGAATGGGCAGATCGACCCGATTCAAATGCCACAAAATGGTTGACGCGCCCACGCAATAAGGCGGGTACGGTCTATGAATACAACGACGTGCGCGTGAACGCTTTAGCCTTAGCGGCTACAAGCGTATGGCGCAAGCCTTTGCCACAAGTTTTAAAAGAAAACATTATGGATGCCATCGGCGCGTCCAATACATGGCGTTGGACGGGTTATCGCAATTCGTGGATAGTGTTGGATGGTCAGCCCGTTCAATCAGTGAGCGGTGGCGGTCATTGGGGCGGTGGCATGTTCATCAACGCCTACGATATGGCACGTTTTGGACTTTTGACACTCAACAAAGGCAATTGGAATGGTCGCCCTTTAATTTCGGAGCAATGGATAAAACAAGCCACCACCCCCACAAGCTGTCAACCGACGTACGGCTATATGAATTATTTCCTCAACACCGACCATAAATTGCTGCCATCCGCCCCCCTCAGTAGTTACTATCATTTGGGCAACGGTACGAACATGGTGTACATTGACTCTGAACATGATTTGGTTATGGTGGTTCGATGGATTGACAATAAGGCTTTAGATGGTATGGTTAAAAGGGTTTTGGAGGCTTTTGGTCATTGAAATGAGCGGGATACTGAGTGGGTATATTTTGAAGTAGAAAATTTAGATAGTCTGATGGCAGCTTTAAAATTGAAAAATATTAAAATTGTTCCTGAAATCATTCAAACAACTCTTGAAAAATGGCAATTATAGAAGATTTGGACGGGCGTAAAATTGAACTTTTAGAAAATCATAATTAAAATGAAAACCGTTAAGCAAATAGCATTTATTGGGTTGGCATTAACTTTAAATATCGCCTCCGCTCAACGCCCCGATTTCTTAAAAAAAGATAGTATTCAATCGGCTTTGGACGGCAATACGCAGGTTTTTTACTACGATAAAACCACTGCATCAACACCCCAACCGTTGGTTGTTGAGTTACATTCTTGGAGCAACTCGGCAGAGTCGCAGCAAAAGATATTGGCAGAACAAGCCCATGCTAAAAATTGGAATTTCATTTTTCCTAATTTCAGAGGCGTTAATAACCACCCGAAGGCGTGTTGCAGTCCATTTGTGATTGCTGATATTGATGAAGCCATTGATTGGGCATTGAAAAATATGCCTGTTGACCCTCAAAAGATATATGTGGTCGGCAACAGTGGCGGTGGTTATGCGACTTTAGCGATGTACATGAAATCTCGTCATGATATTCGCTCATTTTCAGCTTGGTCTTCTATTTCAGATTTAGCGGCGTGGTATGGAGAATCGGTTGAAAGAAAGAATAAATATGCAGCTGAAATCATTCAATGTATAGGAAAAGCTAGTACGTTTAATGCTCTCAATGCCAAACTTCGCTCTCCGTTGTATTGGAAAACGCCCATTAAAAAGCGGCAGAATAGTTTATTGCAAATTTATGTTGGTGTGCACGATGGCTACACGGGTTCAGTGCCCATTTCACATTCCATTAATTTCTACAATAAACTTTTAACCGATGGAAAAGAAAAAGACAAATTGCGTTATGTTTCTAAACAAGATGCCATGACTTTGCTCAAAACTCAAACCTTTCCCACGTCAAAAACACCTCAAACCTTAGGCGATAGAGCCATTCTCTATCAAAAAACTTCAAAAAATATACGCCTGACCGTTTTTGAAGGGACGCATGAAATTTTGAATGAAGTGGTTTTAGAAAAAATTCAAAAATTAGATTGATAAACACCCCTTCAGTATATCGAGTAAAAAATACGTTTTGACAATCGCCAATGATTTTATAAATTCACATTTTTAACTTATAAATCATGGCTCAATGAAACTCCCTTTATCCCTGTTGCTTTTGACATTTATAATTTGTACAAATGCCTTCGCCCAAACCAATGCCCCTAAACGCCCCATCGCGCCGAATGATGTGTATCGCCTCACTACGGTGGCTGACCCTAAAATATCGCCTGATGGCAATTGGGTAGCCTATGTTTTGACCACTGTAGATTCAGCAAAAAATAAACGGAATGATGATATTTGGATGACGAGTTGGGACGGTCAACAATCCATTCAACTCACCAATAGTCCCGATGGAGAATCTCAACCACGTTGGAGTCCCGATGGTAAATATGTGTCTTTTGTATCCAGCCGTCAAGGGGCTACTAATAGTCAAATTTGGCTCATGGATAGGCGTGGTGGTGAGGGTAAACAACTCACTAATTTGAAAGGCGATTTGAGAGATTATGCTTGGTCGCCCGATGGAAAACGCTTGGTTTTAAGCGTCAAAACGCCTGAAAATGCCGATACTTCTAAAAATAAAGTGCCAAAACCCTATGTGATGGATAAATACCATTTCAAACAAGATGTTGAAGGCTATTTACAATCACTGCCAACGCATTTATATCTGTTTGATGTCAATACCAAAAAATTAGACACGCTCACGCAAGGAGACTTCAACGAAACAAATCCTACATGGTCACCCGATGGACAACAAATTGCTTTTGTTAGCAACAGAACTGCGGAGCCCGATAAAAATCAAAATACCGATATATGGGTCATAGATGCCAAAATCAATGCCTCCATCAAGCGTTTGACCAATTGGTCAGGAAGCGATTCTGCTCCTCAGTGGAGTCCTGATGGACAGCAAATCGCCTACCTGCGCTCAACGAGTGCTGATGCCTATAGCATGTATGACCAAAATATTTTAGCAGTCGTTTCTAAAGATGGTGGAGAGCCTATTTTGCTTTCTTCAAAAATTGACCGCCCAGTCAGTAATGCCCGTTGGAATAAAAATGGACAATCCATAGCTGTTTTAGTCACTGATGATCGACAACGCTATTTGGCTCAATTTGACTTAAAAAATAAGCAAATCACTAAAATTATAGGTGGGAATCGCAGTTTTAGCGCACTTGAAAGCCATCCTAACGGCAATTGGGTCACTTTGATGAGTGAACCACAAATGCCAGCCGAAATATACACCGTCGAAAACGGTTTGACCAAACGGTTAACCAAGCACCAAGACGACTTTTTAGCACCTTTAGAATTGGCAACCGTAGAGGGTTTTACATCCCTTAGTAAAGACGGCACTCAGGTGTCGGGTTTGCTTTATAAACCCTCTAAATCTGTTCCGAATCAAAAATTACCAACCATTTTATTTATTCACGGAGGACCTGTTGCACAAGACGAATTTAGTTTTGATCTCAGCCGCCAAATATTAGCGCAAGCGGGTTATGCGGTAGCGGCTATCAATTATAGAGGCAGTAACGGACGTGGTTTAGAATTTTGCAAATCCATTTCAGGCGATTGGGGCAATAAAGAAGTGGTGGATATTATAGGAGCTGCCGACTATCTCATTCAAGCAGGCATTGCCGACCCCAATAAAATGGGTATAGGCGGTTGGAGTTATGGCGGCATTTTGACCAATTATACCATCGCTACCGATAGCCGCTTTAAAGCTGCTGCGAGTGGCGCGGGAATGTCGCTCGTGATGTCATTATACGGCGTGGATCAATACATTTTGCAATATGAAAACGAGTTGGGTGCACCTTGGAAAAACGTGGATAAATACCTTAAACTCTCTTATCCGTTCCTACAAATTGAGCGCATCAAAACGCCTACATTATTTTTAGTCGGTGAAAAAGATTTCAATGTGCCTTCGGTTGGCAGCGAGCAAATGTATCAAGGGCTGCGCACTTTGGGTATTCCTACTCAACTAATTGTGTATCCAGGGCAATTTCATGGTATTACGCTGCCTAATTTTCAGAAAGACCGCTTTGACAGGTATATCGGTTGGTTTGATAAATACCTTAAAAATTAAGGTTGTATTTAGACACCCCTTCAGTATTCGGCGCTAAAACACAATAAAGTTGCCGAATGATAATTTTTCACTCTTAACTACTGTACGATTTTTTCCTTTTTCCGATTATCAGCCACCTCTTCAGTACATTTCACGACAGTGATACTGATGACATTGGAGACAACGCCGACGCATTTATTGGGCTCTTGTTTTGAGGCTTTAAAATAAGCCGTCATTTTCACGAAATCCCATTTGATAGTTGGAAATGTTTGAGCAGTTAGGGAGGAGGTGTAGCTAAAAAATGCCAAAGCAATGCTTAGGCGCATTAATTTTTTCATGATTGTTCATAGATGTTTGATTAGAATATGTTTGTTTTTTCCCAATCTTTCAAAGTTAAAGACTTTTTTCTAAAAAGGCAAAAAATAGTGAAGAGTGAAAAACGAAAAGTGAAAAATACTGAGGGGGGGTATGAACTTTTACATTTTGCAGCTTTTTTTCACTTTTCGTTTTTCACTATTTTAAGAAGCCGCAGCGCGCTCCTTCATTTCAGCCGCCAACTCATGCCCCAAATAGCGTTCAATGGCGTTGTGCACTATGTAAATAACAGGTGTCATCAATATGGCTACCGTAAATTTGTAGAGATAGCCACCTGCACACACCGTCAAAAGTTGTTTGATTGACCAAGGCTCACCATTACCTTTGACGAACATCGGGTAAAAATAAAAAGCGATAGAAGTGACTACAAAAGTGTCAATTAATTGCGAAAACAAAGTGCTTCCTGTAGAACGCAACCACAATTGCTTCTCACCTGTTCGCTTTTTAATAGCATGAAAAATTGTCACGTCCATGATTTGAGATAAAATAAATGCAGACAATGAGCCTATAATAATACCCAAACCCTGCCCGAAAATGCCTGAAAATGAAGCATTGATATCCGCCACACCTCTCGCTTGCTGACTGGAGGGCCACCAATCCGCAGGGGCTAATTGAATAGAACCGAAAAACATAAAAAAGGCATAAGCTATCAAACCTGCTCCCAACCACGAGAGGAATTTGACCCCCCGTTGACCATAATATTCGTTAATAATGTCGGTCATGATAAATACGACGGGCCAAAGCAATACACCAGCCGATAGGTCGAAATTCCAAGTAGTGCCGAATATTTGCCAGCCTACGGGTTGCGCACCGAATGTCCTTTCTAAAGAAAATATCTTCACGCCCATAAATTCTGCACTGAGTGTATTGGCAATAAAAAACCCACCTAAAATAAGAAAAAGTCGAACGCCTTTGTTTTTTAAAATGTCTTGAACTTCCTGAAGTGAGGATTTGATGTTGTTAGAGTGAGAGTTCATCAATCGTTTTTTTTTAATAAAAAAAATCCGCTAACAGCCTTTTTTAAGAGGCATTTAGCGGTCATTTTGTAGCATGCGAATTTAACAATTTATTTTTAAAAGTGTTGAATAACTTTTGTTTAAACATCGATTTCAAAACTGATTGCGCTAAAACTTGTTGTATATTCGCGTTTTTTATTAAGAGTGTTGACAATCCTCGCTTTTACATTTTACATTTATTATTTTATCTTTTACGGTTTCTTATGGCTCTCATTTCAATTAATTTAAAAACAGGCTCGGCGGATAAACAGGCAGATGTTATCGTCGGCATTGATTTAGGTACGACTAATT
>JAYTON010000357.1:0-1540 GCA_043747725.1 Saprospiraceae bacterium | reverse complement strand
TAAAGCACTAATTGCTGATAAATCATCCAAGTTTTGTGCGTCAATTCTCTTAACGAGATTCCCATCGCGTTGGCGATATGATGCGAACACGACCCCCTCAGTTGCTTCGTGCCTCGCAATGACAGAACCTCTTTTTTCTCCAAAAAGAGATGATAAATCAAAATGAGCGGCGACACCTCGAAGGAAATTAGCTTCATTGGAAGATGAATAACGCTTAATGGGCGGAGCATTTTTTTCAATACTCAAAACCATGGCACTTTTACCCAGACTGAAACCGTTTTCATGAATCAAGCCTTGCCCCAATGAAACGGAGTAATCGCCCAGACACAAGGTTTTCAATCTTTTATACATATTATTTATCTGAAAATGAAAACTGGCGAAATCCAATCGTGAATTCAAACGCTCCCCTGCATCTTTTTCTAACGTGATGCCATAGCTCAATTTATTGCCAAAAGAATAGCGATAACGAGCGTATAATTTGTTGGCATCACCGAGATAACCGCTACCATCTGACTTCAAAAAGCCTTTCGATTTTTCCAAACGCCTATCCATGCGAACAAATACATCATTTTTACCTCGTTTAAACCATTGATTCAGAGCCAATTGATAATCATCTAAATCATTATCAACGGTAATAAACGGCAATATCCGATGGATGGTATTCAAATCTAAAACCGATTGTAATTCGTACAAAGTGAAATAAAGCCCTTGCTGATTGCGATGATTGAGGATGGCAGTTATTTGTTCAGTTGTCAATAATTTGAGTTGTTCAAAGTCAGTTTGAGCTGCTTTATTGATGTTAATAGGATGCCGAATAAAATCTTGAAGAGATTCAAATTCAGTATCGTATTCAAAAGGGTTGTCCTCATTGGCAGCTACGGCGTTTTCAATAGCATCTTGAAAAACATAGCTGATAGAATCGGGTTGAGCATGAGTATAGTTGTTACTCAATAATGCTAATAGTAAGCATAAAGTGATAGGGTAGTGAAGTAGTCTCATATTGTAGTATGCTGTTAAAAACCAGAAAATTTGGCGTGTTAGTTCGGTGTTATACGTTTTTTCGAGGCAAATCTATTTGTTGATTGTCAAATTTAATAATTTTTACCTAAATTAATTATGCTGTTTGAAGAAATAAAATATTATGTATTCGTTATTTTAAAAATTAAATATGGATATAAAGTCCATATCCAAATAAAAATTCTAAGTTTCAATTACAAACTAAGTGAATGAAGCATAATTGGTTGATTATATTGAACTTTGTATTATCAAATAAAAAGAGGCAGACGTCACTCGTTTTATAGCAACCAATTAATATCTACTCATTATCTAACATTTTTTCAATTAAAAACCAATTAATTATGAACATTAAAAGAACTATGCAATGCCTGACATTTGCAGGTGTCATAAGTGTGTCATCTCTATTCGCTGCGGAATCTAAAACGGACTCTGTTGCTCCCCTCAGTATTTCGGGTCAAGTAGATGCTTATTTCAAAGCCAATAGTAATAAGGTGTCTTCTTCCAAAACCTCTTATACCAATCA
>JAYTON010000356.1:0-22242 GCA_043747725.1 Saprospiraceae bacterium | reverse complement strand
TAAGAATTTAAAAATTGTTTTGAATCATAGCGATGGTTTAAAAGATTCATTTGAAGTCAGACATACTTATAATGAGCAACAAATTGAATGGTTCCATTCAGGTTCTGCTTTGAATAAGATTCGTAAAGATATGGGCATTTAGTAGGGCGAAACTTCCGTTTTACATAAAAATAAAAGCCGTTTCGACGTTAAATTAAAGGTTTGAAACGGCTTTATAGTATCGTAAAACGCCACTTTTACATATAAATAAAATGACTCTGATGGTTAAGCATGCAGTTTCAGATAGCCTGCAATAAAAAAAGCTTCATCGTGAGGTGAAGCTTTTTTTATTGCAAATTTTGACGGTTTTTATTAAGATTTCTTAGTCAATCTCTGAGTAGTCAACACTTTATTAGTTTTACCAATCAATTGAACGACGTACAAACCATTTGGCAAATCGCCAATTTCGTATCGTTCACCTTTGATCACATCAAAAGTTTTTATTTTGCGGCCCACCAAATTAAAAACATAAATATTTCTAACGGCATCTTCATTGGTCACTGTGATGTATTCAGTAGCTGGATTAGGAAATACCGAAGCACTTGGCGCATTCCAATCAACTTTTTTTTCGGCTTGTGCGAAAGCACCTAAGGATAAGAAGCAAATTAAACAAACAAGTATATTTTTTTTCATAGGCTCTAAGTTTGAGAATATCAATATATGGTTTTCGGAAAAAATTTATTCCGCAAGTTACACAATAAAACTTACAGAATCAAGGCGCATTTCCTGACTTTAAGAATTTTTTAACGAAATAGGCTCATTAACACATTATTGTTATCATCAAATGAAAATAATAACCATACTAAAAAAGGTGAATATCATTGAATTATAAAAATAATTTTATAATATTTGTAATATTATCTTTTATTTATTAAATTAAAAATATAAATGTTAATTTAAATTTAAAACTTACCCCCCTCAGTATTTCAGAGCTTAATGGTGCAAAAAAGGACTATTGGTGAGAAATATCCAAAAAAAATGCTTTTCCGAATTGAACCGGAAAAGCATTTTTTTCACTGATAAATAGGTTACTTGTTAGTTGCTGCTACTTTTTTAGCAGGTGCTTTATCAGTTTTAGCAGCCATTGAAGTAGATGCTTTAGCACTTTTTTCGCAACAAGATTTACCAGATTGAGCGCAAGCAGCTTTTTCTTCTGCAGTGCAAGAAGATTTAGTCATTGATGCGTGTTCTTTCTTTTGAGGCACCTTGTTTATACTAGTTGCCGTTGGTTCTGTCTGTGCGCTGGCTGCTAATACTGTGAAGCTCGCGAACGCAAACATAAAAAAGATTTTTTTCATGACGGATAGATTTTATTTTTCCCAAAGGGATACCTTCGGTAAAGTTTTAAAAAATTAGTTTTTACATTCCAAAAATAATGCAAATTTTTCAAATCAACAAATCCTTTTAAATTAAAGAGATTTTTCAAGTAATTTTAACTAAAAAATACCGATTTTACGATGTTGTGATATTTTTATGATACAATTTATGATATTTTGCTCAATTTACTGTTTACTAACAATTTCTTTAAAGGCATATTTTATAAAACATGTAATGAATTTTTTAAAATTTTATAAAAACCCAACCAATCGCATTTTATGGCTCGTGCTAGTGGGTTATTTTTTAGTGTCTGCCTATTTTACGATTTGGACATACTATCGTCAGTCAGATTTATCGGAAAAAAGTGCATTGCTACGCTTGGAAGGTATTGTCAATTCATTGGCTTTGCAAATTGATGGAGATTTGCACCATCAATTGACTCAACGCTACCAACATCAAGATGAGATACTTTTTAATGCGCAGGATACTGATTATTATCATATTCATCATGCTTTGCGTATGAATTATGAAGCCAATATGCTCAAGTCGCCTGTTTACACAATGGTTTTTGATAGTATAAAACAGCATTTTGAGTTTATTGCTACTTCATCGGATACGCCTTATTTTCGCCATATTTATGATTCATTCAATCCGATTCTGAAAAGGCAATATACTGAGGGGGGGGTGATTCCGATGTATAAAGACCGTTTTGGGATGTGGCTTTCAGCGTTCGCGCCTATACGCGATGCTCGGGGTAATCCTGTGGGTGTGGTGATGGCAGATGAAAATTTTGAACAATTTGTTGGAAAAGCACGAGCTACGGCTGTCAAAAACCTCTTAATTTCGCTTTTTATTATTTTACCTGTTATTTTATTGCTCATTTATTGGTTACGGCGACTAATATTCAGAGAAGCACGGATGAAAAAAAGCTTGGAAGAAGCCTATGAAACCAACCTCCAAATGAGTCATCAACTGGAAGAAAGCCTTGAAAAATTATCCTCAGTTGATAAACTTCGCAAGGAAATGATTGCCAATATTTCACATGATTTGCGGACGCCTTTGACCAGTCTTTCGGGCTATATCGAAACCCTTTTTATGCGCCGACATAATATTACGATGGAAGAGCGGGAGCGCTATTTGACCATCGCTATCAAAGAATCAGAGCGATTGAAAAAATTGATAGATGACCTGTTTGAGTTATCAAAATTAGAGTCCAATCAAATAAAAATGAATGCCGAACCACTGCCGATAGCTGAACTTTTACAGGATGTGATGGCTAAATATGAGGTAATTTGTAAAGAGAAAAATATAAAATTATCCAGTAATTTATCTGAGAATACACCTTGGGTGGTAGCGGATTTGAAACTTATTGACCGAGTGTTGCAAAATTTATTGGATAATGCCATTCGCTACAATTTTACTGAGGGGGGTAAAGTCGATTTATTCATTCAAACGATTAATACGCCTTCAGAAACGCTTGAAATTAGAATATCCAATACAGGGGAAACTATTGACCCCTCAGTATTACCACATATTTTTGACCGATATTTTAAGACTCTCAGCATGGATGGTAGTACAGGTTTGGGCTTAGCGATTGTGAAAAAAATTCTCGAATTGCATAATTCAGATATAACGGTTGAGAGTCACGATAATCTGACAACTTTCATTTTTAGTTTACCTCTTTATCAAAGTAAAGGAAAATGAGCATTATCTTACTGAACAACTCAATATGTGGCATAACTTTTAATAGTTATTTTCAAATGCCGCTTTGGTTTTCTCAATTTTAAAATTGTATCTTTGATTTATAGGATTTTTTTAAATCCATCTTGTACTTTTTTTGTGAAATTATACAACGGACTAACTAAAACTAACCAATTAATCTATGGCTACGGCTCAACGAATACAGCAATCTCAACAAGCCACCCAAACTCTTACCATTGAATTAACTACGCCTGTGGATGATAGCCGTCCAGTTTATATTGTCGGCAATTTTAACAATTGGAATGTTGATGAACAACGTTTCAAACTTCGCCGTTTGGCTCAAGGCAAATTTATTTTCACTTTCCCATCGGATTTGATTTTACCTAAACAATTGGAGTATAAATATGTGCGCGGCGGTTGGGAAAATAAAGAATTAGACGAGTTTGGCAATAGCACACTTAATCGCGTTTTGGAGTATCCTCAAGGGCATATTTATGATTTTGTGCCGCGGTGGTCAAATTATGGATTAACGTTTAATCCTTCATTTTCTCCTAAAATAAAAGTCGTCAATGACGAGTTTGAGATTCCACAGTTAAAGAAAAAGCGCAAAGTGACCGTTTTGTTGCCTCACAATTACGATAAAAATAAGGAAAAACGCTATCCTGTTTTATATCTTCATGATGCTCAAAATCTTTTTAATCCTAACTCACCTTATGGCAACTGGGCAATTGATAATAAATTGGCAATTTTAGCTGAAAAAGGCTTAGGAGACATCATCGTGGTTGCAGTTGACCATGCGGGAACAGAGCGGGTGAATGAGTTTTTACCCATCAAAAATAGCCAATTGGGCGTTTCGGAAGGAAAAAAATATGTGCGTTTTATGGCTGAAACGCTAAAACCTTTTATTGATAGCAACTATAGAACACTGCCTGGTCGTTTGCATACAGGCATGGGCGGTAGCTCGATGGGCGGATTGATTACTGCTTATGCCGCTTTGATGGTGCCTAATGTTTTTGGAAAATTCATGGTTTTTTCACCGTCTTTGTGGGTTACACGGCATGTTCATTTCGATTCTATTCCCTTTTTTCAACCAATTGCTACAAAAATATATGTGTATGCGGGTGGAAAAGAAGGTTCAGGCATGATTCCGAATGTCAAAAAATTGAGGGATAGCATCAAAAATCAAGGATTTGACAGTGC
Organism: Saprospiraceae bacterium; assembly: GCA_043747725.1. GTDB lineage: Bacteria > Bacteroidota > Bacteroidia > Chitinophagales > Saprospiraceae > JAAFJT01. The sequence continues at coordinate 17,985 of JAYTON010000356.1, read as the reverse complement.
CAGCGTAGATATTAAATTAGCGATTGACCCACAAGGCTTACACAGCGAAGCCCGCTGGGGCGAGGAATTTCCCAAAGCCATAGAATGGTTATTTTTCAATTAAAATCACAGTATTAAACCTTCGCTTGAATGGTGCGCTTTGTATCGCCCTTTCCCAAATTGCGTACCATTGAATGACTCCGTTTTGCGCAATTCTATTTGCATTTCCTTTGGTAATTGAATAAAATCCGCACATTTTGTAGAGCAGCAGCTATTAAATTGGACTGCGCAATCTTCGCATTGAATAAAAAGGAGATGACAGGCATCGTTCGCACAATTCTTATGCGTGTCGCAAGGCTGCCCACATTGATGACATTTAGCCACTATTTCATGTGAAATACGCTCGCCCAATCTTTCATCAAAAACGAAATTTACACCCTTGAATTTATTTTTCAAACCTTCCTTCTTCGCTTGTTTGGCATACTGAATAATGCCGCCATCCAATAGAAACACATTTTTAAACCCTTTATGTTTAAACCATGCACTGGCTTTTTCGCAGCGAATACCACCCGTGCAGTACATTACCACATTTTTATCTTCTTGACCCCTCAATATTTCTTCCGCAGTATTAAGTTCCTCTCTAAAGGTTTCTACATCGGGGCGAATGGCGCCTTCAAAATAGCCGACTTCGCTCTCGTAATGATTCCGCATATCTATCAAAATAGTATTTGGATCGTCTGTGAGTTTGTTAAAATTTGCAGCATCCAAATGCGTTCCCGTATGCGCTGGGTTAAAACTGGCATCGTCCAAGCCATCGGCTACTATTTTAGGGCGTACTTTTATAGCCAATTTGAAAAACGATTTACCATTGTCATCTACTGCTATATTCAAGCGCACACCTTTCAAAAAAGGAATAGAATAGAGGGTTTCTTTGAACAAATCAACACCTTCTGTTGGCACTGACACCTGTCCGTTAATCCCCTCAGTAGCTATGTAAATTCTGCCCTTTATATCGATGGCATTGAGCATGAGAAAAAGTTCATCTCTAAATGTCGCAGGCTCGGCGATATGGTGGTATTTGTAAAAAGAAATGGTCATGCGCGACTCCGCGCTTTCGTGCATCTGCTTGATAAGCACTTCCCGATTCACTCGGTTGTGAAGATTTGATTTTTTCATATTTAAAACGCTACACCGTTTGCAGGACGGCTATTTTTTTTAAAATGCAAAATTACAAAAAAATTAAAACACGCAATGCTTCCTATTTTTATTATATCTTCATCGTCATAAATAATATATTCTTAACATTATAGCGTCAATACGTGAATCAACTACCCGCCGTCACTGCCTATACTCGCAAAGGCAAAGTTTTGATTATTGCCATAAGAACATTGCTTCGGACGGTGCATTTTACATATGGACGCCGCTGGCAAATACCCCCTCAGTATTTTCACGATGACCCTCGACATTATACCACCAAAGACCTCCTTTTTTTCGCTTATAAATATTATTTCAAGTCGCCTTTAAAAGATGATGCCAATGGAGCCGTCATCAATTTTTTTAAAAAAAATCCACCCACCTTTTCAAAATCCATTGATTTTGAAGAAAAATCAAGCATAACTCTAACAGCTGCAGGCGATTTGATGCCCTACGAATGGATTCAACCCCAATTCTGTCAGCACTTGTGGGACGATATTAGTGATGATTTTTTTGATGCCGATATTCGATTTGCCAATCTTGAAACACCCATTGATACTTCAAAACCTGCCTCGCTCGTACCTGAAGTTATGCTCAATGATATGCACTTTAATGGGGATAAAGTCAGGTTTGATATTTTCAATCCTACACAACAGACCCCTCAGTATTTCAAGGAAAAAACAAGTAAAACTTGGCAATTTGATATTCTCAGCACTGCCAATAATCACTCCCTCGACATGGGCGAAGAAGGTTTAAACAAAACAATTTGTTTTTTAAAAGAAAAAAATATACTGCATACAGGCACGTCAAGGAATGAAAAAGAACGTCTTGATTTTCCCATCATTGAAAAAAATGGTATGCGAATCGCTTTCCTCGCTTATACATTTTCGATGAATCAACTCACTAATCCAACTGATAAACCCTATTTAGTCAATCACCTCGAAGTCAATCAACCCGATATTGACTTAATGCCCTTGAAAAAAGATGTATTTTATGCTAAAACTATTCAAAAAGCTGATTTTGTTGTATTAAGTTTGCATTATGGGAATGCTTATCAGGCTTATCCGGGTGCGCATATTGTGGCTAATACTCAACGTATTTTTGAAGAGTGTGGACCCGATATTATTCTTGGTGGTCATGCCCACAATGTGCAACCGATGGCGGCTTATCCGTTCAATTGCCCATTAACTCAAGAAGCGAAGCGGGGATTTGTCATTTTTTCTTTTGGAGATTTTGTGGCGTACGATATTTTTAATTGGTGTCATCTATCCGTTTATCTAAAATTAAAAATTTCAAAAGGAGTAGATTTTAAGGATAAAAAAATAAAAACGATATTGACGGACGTAAAACCTGTACCCGTATATGCGTCTGGAGTTTATAAAAATAAAAAGAAGCGGGATTTAAGATTTTTAGATGCTGAAAAAACGATAGAGATGCTTCATAATAACACTCATCCACCTTTCATGACGACTAAAAATATTGAGGAATTAAAGGCACTAATGTCTTTCTACAACAATCATTTTTCAATCAATTTACATTAAATTGTTTAAATAAAATATTTGTAATTGAATTAAAATCAACGACTTAAATAAAAAATTTTCAATTTTCAATTATAAATTTTAAATTTTCACCCCCCCTCAGTATCTTGCACGAATCAAACGATATTTCAATAAACAATTAAATATTAAAAGTATGGCAGTAACTCCTATTAAATTCGGAACGGATGGTTGGCGCGCAATTATCGCCGACGATTATACTCTTGAAAATGTCAAACGCGTGGCGGAAGCAACTGCCCTGTGGATGAAAAAAAATAAGCTTAAAAAAGCAGTCATTGGTCATGATTGCCGCTTTGGCGGTAAGATGTTTGCCGAGGCTACTGCCCAAATGTTGGGGTCGTATGGCATTAAAGTGCATTTAGCCGTTGGGTTTGTTTCTACCCCGATGGTATCATTGGGCGTTGTGAAAACCAAATCCGATTTAGGAATAGTCATCACAGCGAGCCATAATCCACCGTCTTACAATGGTTATAAGCTTAAATCAAGTTTTGGTGGACCTTCGTTTCCTTCAACGGTAGCCGAAGTTGAGGAACTCATTCCAGATGTCCCCTCAGTAAAAAGCCTTCCAAGCCTTTGGGATATGGAAGCAAAAGGCTTATTGAAAGTCGTGGATTTGGAAAAAATGTATATCCAACACGTCAAAAAGAATTTTGATTTGGCCACTATAAAGTCGGCTGATTTCAAAATTGCTTACGATGCGATGTATGGCGCGGGTCAAAGAGCGATGAAGCAAATATTACCAAGAGCTATTTTGTTGCATTGCGATCAGAATCCAGGCATGTTCGGTCAAGCACCTGAGCCGATTCACCGCAATCTAAAACTGCTGTCTGAAACCATCAAAAAGAATCCAAAAATCGGCTTGGGTATTGCCAACGATGGCGATGCAGACCGTATCGGTATGTACGATGAAGACGGTAATTTCGTGGATTCTCACCATATTCTCTTGCTTTTGTTGCTTTATTTGCATAAATACAAAGGCTTGAGCGGCGATGTGGTCGTAACTTTTTCAGTGACGGATAAGATGAAAGTGATGGCAGATAAATTTGGTTTGCCTTGCGAAATTACTAAAATTGGCTTCAAATATATTGCTGAAATCATGACTCAACGCGATGTCCTTGTGGGCGGCGAAGAGTCGGGTGGTTTGGCAGTGAAAGGTCATATTCCTGAGCGCGATGGCATTTGGATTGGCTTAATGATTTTGGAATTCATGGCTTCTACAGGCAAATCATTGAAGCAATTGATTCAAGAGGTCTATGACATTGTCGGTTCATTTGTATGCGACCGTGATGATTTACATTTGACGGAAGAGCAAAAAGTGAATATCGTAAACGCTTGTAAATCAAAGAGTTATAAGAAATTCGGCTCTTATAAAGTAGAATCTATTGAAGATGTTGACGGTTGGAAATTCAATCTCGGCAATGGCGAATGGGTTATGATGCGGGCTTCGGGCACTGAGCCTGTCTTGCGCGTCTATTCTCAATCAGCCAATCAAGCAGGTGCGAGAGCGATATTGGATGCTACGAAAGAGACTATTTTAAAGTAAAATTTTATTAGAATTATCAAAGGGTTGCTGTTTGACATTTACAGCAACCCTTTTTGTTTTTATAAAACAATCCTCAAGGCATTCGCCAAATTGTCAATATACTCCAAGGTATGCCGCGCAGTAACGACAATCCGCAAACCTTCCCTTCCTTTAGGCACGGTTGGAAAATTAATGGGTTGTAAATAAATACCAAATTCATTCAACAGCCTATCCGTCACCACCTTGCTTTTTTTAGAATCACCGATGATAATGCGGGTAATATGCGAAGGATTCTCTTCAAAATCAACGCCTTTCGCTCGCAACGCCCCCCTCAGTATTTTGACGTTTTGATGAAAATGTTGCCGCCACTCGGGACTGTTTTTCACTTTTTCAATACTTGTAGTCGCTGCTGCACAAACTGCTGGTGGGAGCGAAGTTGTAAAAATAAAGCCTTCGCCGAAGCTGCGGATATAGTCAATGATCGTATCATTGGCTGCTACATAACCGCCAATGCAACCGTAAGATTTTGCCAAAGTGCCGTTGATGATGTCCACATCATCTGAGCAATGTTGTTCACCAGCCAATCCTTCGCCATTGATGCCATACATGCCTACGCCGTGCACTTCATCCAAATAGGTCAACGCATTATATTTTTTGGCTAAATCACAAATATTTTTAATGGGTGCTATTGAACCCGACATTGAATAAACCGATTCAAACAAGATAATTTTAGGACGATTTATATCTGTCGCTTGTAGTAACGTCTCTAAATGTGCCAAATCATTGTGCTTAAATATGCGTTTTTCACAACGACTGAGTTTGATGCCTTCAATCATAGAAGCATGATTTTCTTCATCTGAAAAGAGCAAAGCATTCGGAAATGCCCTTGCTAAAATAGAAATAGCCGTTGAATTAGCTACATACGCGCTTGTGAAAATCAAAGCCTCCGATTTTTGATGCAAAGCGGCAATGGTTTTTTCAAGATGGCGATGCTGTACTGTAGTGCCTGAAATATTGCGCGTACCACCGCTACCTACACCATTCTCGCGCGCTGATTTCACAAATGCTTCAATCACATCTTCATCTACACTCATACCGAGATAGTCATTGCTTGTCCAATTCACGATTGTTTTTGCCCCCCCCTCAGTACTGTGATTAAAAGCAGGATGTTGAGCAGCTGATTTTTGAAGCGGTAAAAAATAGCGATAATTGCCTTGTGTTTTCAAAGCGGCTAATTTTTGAGCGAGTAGATTTTCATAACCTAATTCGGCCTTGGTGGTGTAAGTTTCAGTTTCAGTCAACATGATCAATATGTATTAATAGCTGCCAAAGAAATACCTTCGGCACAATGATTTATGATATTTTTAAAGTTAATTGGTTACTTTTCACGACTTAATTTATACAATTTTATAGCACTCATCAAAATAATGATAAATAAAAACAATCCCAATAAGCCCCATACAAAACTCATATTTTCTTTCACCACTACTAACATCACAATAGCTACTAAAAATATGGTTGCCATTTCATTCCAAATCCGCAATTGTTGAGAAGTGTATTTAAATATGCCCTTGCTTTGCTGACGATAAATCACATCCAATGAAAAATGATAAAGATACAACCCAACGACAAAACACAATTTAATCATCAGCCACTCTGGCGTTACCCCCAATAGATACCACATCCACGTCCCAAAAATAAGTGTCAAAACTGCCGAAGGATAAGTAATACCGAGCCACAATCTCTTAATCATCAAACTGTATTGCGTCCGTAAAATGCTGCGTTCAGGTTCTGTTTTTTCATTCGCTTCTGCATTATAAACAAACAACCTCACGATATAAAACATCCCACTGAACCACGTCACGATGAAAATAATATGTAAAGCCTTGACGTATAAATACATTTTTTTTAATGATGAATGATGAATTTTATAATTAGTTGACAATCAATAATTTATGAAAATAATAAACAAAATGTTTAAATATGGGTATGTTTCACACCATCAAGCTCGCATGACTGAGGGATACAAATTTATCATTCATAATTTATCATTCATCATTAAACTCGCCCAATCTCTTGGTTTTAAATATTCTAATAAATCTGCTTCGCGACTATTGGGCTTTGGTTGAAAATCATACTCCCAGCGCGCCACAGCCGGTAAACTCATCAAAATAGATTCAATTCGACCATTTGTTTTCAAACCGAAAAGCGTACCTCTATCGTGTATCAAATTAAACTCTACATATCTACCGCGTCTAATGCCTTGCCAATGTTGATTTTCCTCCGTGAAAGGTTCATTCATACGTTTTTCAACAATCGGCAAATAAGCTTTCAATAAAGCTTGACCACATGATTTTAAAAGGCTGAAAATATGCTCGGCTGACACCCCCTCAGTATTAGGGCGTATATAATCATAAAAAATGCCACCGATACCTCTTGCTTCATTGTTGCGATGCGTATTTCTGAAATATTCATCGCATTGTTGTTTGAATTTTGGATATAAATCCAAGCCAAACGGGTCGCAAGCCGCTTTGTGGGTTTGATGAAAATGAACGGCATCTTCTTCCCATAAATAATATGGTGTCAAATCCGCACCACCGCCAAACCACCTATCGACTGCTTGACCGGCTTCATTATATAATTCAAAATACCGATAATTCGCATGAACCGTCGGCACCATCGGATTAGTCGGATGAATGACCAACGAAATACCACAAGCAAAAAAATGGCTGCCTTTTACTTTAAATTGTTGCGCCATTGCTTCGGGCAATACGCCCTCCACTATTGATGTATTGACGCCACCTTTTTCAAACACATTGCCATCTTTAATAATGCGGGTTTTACCACCGCCGCCGCCTTCGCGTTGCCAAGCATCTTCCTTGAATTGGGCTTTGCCGTCTATTTTTTCAAGTTCACTACAAATCTCGTTTTGCAATGTATGAATGAAAGTTATAAAGGCATTTTTTATAGACACTGTATAATGAGTAATATTTATAAAGTATTGTAAATCAATTAATTGTATTCTAAAATTGCTAATTTTTACAATTTTAGTGCTTTATACTGAGGGGGGTCTATAAAACAGATTCCATTGAATATTCCTTTACTGCCTCCACAAAAGCCTTCGCATTTTCAACTGGAATATTGGGTAAAATACCATGTCCTAAGTTAGCAATATAACGCGTTGTACCGAAAGCATCTATCATTTCATGCACTGCTTTACGGATTTCAGGAATGGGCATCAGCAATTTGGCAGGGTCAAAATTGCCTTGCAAAGTCACGTTTGGACCTGCCCATGCACGCGCTTGTTGAGGCGAGATGCACCAATCAATGCCCAAGCCACTTGCCCCCGTTTGACTCATTTCCTCCAATGCAAACCAAGCACCTTTGGCGAAAACAATGGTCGGACAATCTTCTTTAAGTGCCGCCACTATCTGGCGAATATAGCGCAATGAAAAATTTTCAAAATCCGCAGGACTCAATAAACCACCCCATGAATCAAATATTTGGACCACATCAGCCCCAGCCTTGACTTGATTTTTTAAATATGCAATGGTTGTATCAGTGAGCATTTGCAAGAGGCGATGCGCTGCTTTGGGTTGCGTAAAACAAAACGCTTTGGCTTCATCAAATGTCTTTGAACCTTTGCCTTGTACCATATAACAGAGCAACGTCCAAGGCGCACCTGCGAAACCAATCAACGGTACGCGCCCATCCAACTCTTTTTTTGTCAAGCGCAAAGCATCGAAAACGTAGCCTAATTTATCTTCTACGTCGGGTATATAGAGTTTCTCAATATCTGCAAGGCTTCTAATCGGAGAAGGCAAAATGGGTCCCACGCTTTCAACCAATTGCACTTCCATACCCATCGCCTGTGGCACGACTAGAATATCTGAAAAAATAATAGCGGCATCTACACCCACTTGATCAACAGGTTGTAGCGTTATTTCACACACCAATTCAGGCGTTTGGCAGCGTTCAAAAAAGCCATATTTGGCGCGTAAAACTCTATAATCCGGCAAATAACGCCCTGCTTGACGCATCATCCATACGGGAGGGCGGTCTAATTCTTCTCCTCTCAAAGCCCTTAGCAAAAGGTCGTTTTTTAACATTTTGTGGTTTTATTTTTTTATTTAAATTTAATAACTTATTGATTGTCAATATTTTATGGATATTTTTAAATTAAAATCACAAAATACTGAGGGGGTAATAAACCTATAAAATCCAAGGCATATGCTTAATTTTGTTCTTATGTAATCTTAAAGAGTCCTTTGGACTCAAAAAGGGTTTCGGACAATCGTGGTTCAAAACCCTCGCAAAGTTGTATCGTGGTTTTGTAAGGTCTTTATCAATTTATCCGCCCCTTTCAATAAAATAGCGTGAGCGGCTTTTTTACCTAAATTTTCAGCTAAAGGAATAGGCATTTTCATTTCGATATCTATTTTTTCTAAAAAATCCATGCTGATTATATTGCCTTTTAATACAACATTATTTGCTTCAATAATCGCTAAAGCGGCTATCGGCGTAGAGCAACCGCCCATCAACGCCCGTAGAAAATCGCGTTCAATATGCGTACAAAGTGCTGTCATTGAGTCATTCAAAGGCTGACAAACTTCTTTCAGCCAAGGGTCTTCTGCTCGACAAACCACTGTAATAGCTCCTTGCGCTGGCGCTGGCAACATCCAATCGAGGTCAACACTATTTTCAGGTCGAATATTAATGCGTTCAAGACCAGCGGCTGCGAAAATGGCTCCATCCCAAGCATTATTGTCTAGTTTTTGAAGACGTGAATTGACATTTCCTCGCAAATTTTCGATTGTATGGTTCGGAAAACGGTGCAACCATTGCGCTTTTCGGCGAATACTACCTGTTGCAATCACCGCTTCCGAGTAGGGATTGTCTAAAAAAGCGGGGTTATTTTTAAAAACTAACATATCAAAAGACGAATCGCGCTTTAAAACAGCCGCTTGAACAATGCCCTCCGCCATCATCGTTGGCACATCTTTTAGAGAATGAACTGCTATATCAATTTGATGATTCAACAACGCTGTATCAGCCGCTTTTGTAAAAACGCCTTGTACGCCCATTTCGTAAAGTGGAGTCACCAAATCCACATCTCCTTCGGTTTTTATCAAAACCATTTCAGTTTGCCAGCCATGTTGAATCAAAGTCCGTTGCACTAATTCTGCTTGCCAAATCGCTAATGGGCTTTTCCGGGTTCCAATCCGTATCGAATCACTCTTCATTTCAATAAGTAGATGCTAAAAATAGACAGTAGATGTTAAACAGTATATCCAATGATTTTTGTTAAAATAAAATCATTTTGATTAGAACAGTAAAGGTAGTACACTGTTTATAGGTGAATTAATTTATACAGTCATTTCCTTGTAAAAAAATAATATCAAAAAAATTACAAACAAATGACGGGTGGAAGACTTAAAATGAAGGCGGTTTTTTAGTTTTTTGCATGCTTTTTAAACAAAAGATTACTTCCTCGTGCCAATCTCTACTCGCAGTGACAATTGATATATAGCAATGACAATTTTTAATAAAAGTAAAGAAATGTCAAATAAAAAAGGAGTTGTTTTGATGAATTTAGGCTCACCGGATTCTACGGAAGTGAAAGACGTGCGCCGCTATTTGAATGAATTTTTAATGGACGAAAAGGTGATTGATAAGCCTTATTTGTTGCGTTTAATTTTGGTGCGCGGTATTATTTCACCTTTGCGTGCGCCCAAATCAGCCGCCGCCTATCGGAGAGTTTGGACGGATAAAGGCTCGCCGCTTATTTCAATATCCAAGCAATTGCAACAGGCACTTCAACCTGCTTTTGATGAAACAGTAACGATTGCGATGCGCTACGGTAACCCTTCCCCCGAAGCCGCTTTTGATGAATTATTGGCAAAAACGCCCGATTTGGAAGAGGTAGTGCTTGTGCCTTTGTATCCACATTATGCGATGTCGAGTTACGAAACGGCAGTGGAATATGCTCAAAAAGTACATAAGCAGAAACTTTATCCCTTCAAATTAACGGTTATTGAGCCATTTTATAACAATGTTGATTATTTGAAAGCCTTTTGCGCGAGCATTGAACCTTATTTGGCGCATGATTTTGACCATATTTTATTCAGTTTTCATGGTATTCCTGAACGGCATATTTTGAAAGGAGACATAACAGGCGAGCATTGTTTGAAAATGGAAAATTGTTGCTCTGTGGATTCACCTGCTCATCAAAAATGCTATCGGCATCAGTGTTTTACGACCATGCAATTAGCGGCGGCGGCTTTAAATCTGCCCCCTTCTAAATACAGTATTTCATTTCAATCCCGCTTGGGTCGTGACCCTTGGTTGAAGCCATTTACTGATTTTCGATTAAAAGATATGCCGAACGAAGGCATTAAAAAATTATTAGTCGTTTGCCCAGCCTTCGTCAGTGACTGTTTAGAAACATTGGAGGAAATAGCGATGGAAGGAAAGGAAATCTTTTTACACGCGGGCGGCGAATCTTTTACCATGATTCCTTGCATGAATGTGCATCCGCTGTGGATACAAGCGTTAGAAAAATGGGTAAAAACGGCTTTTGCTGAAAAATTGACGGTAACTCAGGCATGATAAATAAATCTAAAACATATAAGATTTAGATTTATTTTATTATTACAAGTTTTTTTAGTGGTAAAGACTTTCATTTACTTGTAAACAAAAATTGTCTTTATTAAGGTCTTCAATATCTAATTTGGAGTAAATGTCTTGATTTTATCGTAATTTTGCACTATGATTTTAGCAGAAGTAAAAATAAAGAAAGATATTCGGTTGCTTTCGAAGCAGCAACTCGAAGAAATCGTGATTGGCTTAGGCGATAAAAAATTCCGTGCCGGTCAGATATATGAGTGGCTGTGGAAACGCTCCGCCACGTCGTTTGATGAAATGACCAATTTGTCATTAGAGTTTCGTCAAAAATTGGAAGAAAATTTTAGTATCAATCCCATCAAAGAAGATAAAATTCAAAGGAGTGCAGACGGGACAATTAAGGGTCGTTACCGCTTGCACGATGGGCATTTGATAGAAGCCGTTTTGATTCCGGTGCCTTCTGAAGAACGCTATACGGTGTGTGTTTCTACTCAAGTTGGTTGCAGTTTGACTTGTACGTTTTGTGCGACGGGACGTATGGGGCGCGTTCGTAATTTGGATGCGAGCGAAATATATGACCAAGTGGCGGCTATCAATCGGCATTCGTTAGCTGTTTTTGGGCATCCACTGACCAATGTTGTGTATATGGGTATGGGCGAGCCGTTGCTCACGTATGCCAATGTGATGAAAAGTATTGAGCTATTGACTGAGGGGTTGCAGATTGCGCCCAAACGGATTACGGTTTCGACGGCAGGTATTGCTAAAATGATCCGAAAAGCAGCGGATGATAAGCCGAAATTTAATCTTGCGCTTTCGCTTCACGCTGCAGATGATGTGAAACGCAATCAAATAATGCCTATCAATGAGCAAAATAATTTGGAGGTCTTGATAGATGCTTTAGATTATTTCTATCAAGCGACTAAAAAACGTATCACATTTGAATACATCGCATTTCAAAATTTTAATGACACACTTGAAGATGCGGCTAATTTGGTGAAAATATGCAAGCGGATTCCTGCATTGGTGAATATTTTGGAGTACAATCCGATTGATAATGCGCCATTTTTGAAATCGGCGGATGAAAATATTAATAAATTTGCTAAATATTTGAGTGAGCATGGTGTGATAGTGACCGTTCGGAGGAGTCGAGGTAGAGATATTGATGCGGCTTGTGGTCAGTTGGCGAATAAGGGATAAAAGCCTAAATTGTTTTTAAATACTGAGGGGGGTAAGTTCGACTGAACTTTATAGACCCTTATCTAAATTTCACGTTTTTTTTTAAATTCAGAGCAATAGATATGATTAATTTAAAAACAATTTGTTTTATATTTTTCATTAAAATATTGATAATCAATGATTTAAATGCTCAGAGTCGCTTTCGAGGAGGTGTAGTCGCAGGATTTAATGCAGCACAATTAGACGGCGACGCGGCAGCCGGTTATCACAAAGTAGGCTTGAATACAGGCGTTCGAGCATTGATAGAATTGGGCGGACGATTGGAATTATCTACTGAAATTTTATACAGCCAACGTGGTAGTCGGACGACTGAAAGTGAGTCGCCTATCACACGCTCATGTACATTGAATTATTTGGAAGTGCCCATTTTACTCAATATTAGGGATTGGAAAAAGGCGGGTAGCGATGGGATGGAATTTTATAAAGCATCCTTCTCAGCAGGTGTTTCTTACGGGCGTTTGTTCAAAGCTACATCGAGTCGGAATTTTACACATGCGGCGGTGTTAGATAAATTCAGCTCGAATGACGTCAGTTTCATGGCTGGTATTAATTATAATGCGACTCGGCATTGGGGTTTTTCAATGCGAATTGCCAAATCAATGGCGCGGCTATTTAATTATGAGAAATATATCAATGAGCCATTGGCAGGCGGTTTACCCAATTTGAAAGGGCATTATTTAACCTTTCAAACAGCATGGATATTTTAAGAAAAAAAGAAAGCCGATACTGAGTGGTATCGGCTTTTTGCTTTAATGACAGAAGAGGCGATTAATAATCACGATTCCAGCGATCATCGCGGCGTTGTGGTTTATCGAAAGAGCGTCTGCTGCTGTTGTTATTGTCAAATTTCTTGAATCCGCCGCCGCCACTGTTGCCACCGCCGCTGCGGTTTTCACGTGGTTCAGCTTTCTTAACGACGATAGTGCTACCGTCTAATTCAGTACCATCAAGAGCTTGGATAGCTGCTTGACCTTCTGCATCGTTAGGCATTTCTACGAAGCCAAAACCTTTAGAGCGACCAGTTTCACGGTCCATAATAACATTAGCTGATTCTACTTCGCCGAAGCGTTCGAACACTTCTTGCAGCCCCTCGCTACGAGTGCTGAAATTAAGCTTTGCAACAAAAATATTCATTGAAAAAAATTAAAAAATTAAAAAAAATAATGAAAATACAAATACATAGGTAGTTAAAAATGACCGAATTGGAAGGAGCGAAACTCGAAGAAGCTAACAAAAGGTAAGACCTACTCTAACTAACCGGCTCAACCGTTTCTAACACATTTTTAACAAAGGTAATAGCTTTGATTCATAAATACAAGGGGTAATTTGTACTTTTGTTAAAATAGTTTAATATTTTTACTGATAAAAACAATTCAAATTAATGATTATTATATTTGTAAGGTTTTTAGTATCAATTTTTTATAAAAAAATTATGAGAAAAATTAACTTTTTGTTCCTTTTTTTAACCTTCATTTTGGGCTGTAAACAGTCTAATTCGAAAGATGTTTCTAACTCCTATAATACGCCCAGTATTCGTGATCCCAAGGCTTTTCACAGCCCTGACGAAATCTACGGAGCATTGTTTGACTCAGTGCAAATGAAAGGCATTTATCCCGATTCAAAAACCTTTGTTGATTGCACGCCCAATATGTCATCCGATAGTATATTGGCAATTTATGAAACGGAACGCAAGAAGCCTGACTTTAATTTGCAATACTTTGTCAATCAATACTTTACGCTTCCAAAACAACATTTATCCAACTACAAACCCAATACTTATGAATCGGCTGAAAAGCACATCGAAGAGCTACTTTTAGCTTTGACACACACACCTGATACGGTAGTTTCAGGCACTTTGTTGCCCTTGCCCAATCCATATGTTACAAAAGACGGAAAGGCTACAGAGGTAAATTACTGGGATTCTTATTTCACAATGCTCGGTTTACAAGCTGCCGGAAGGACTGATATGATGGAAAATATGGTGAATAACTTTGCATTCCTCATTAATACTGAGGGGTATGTGCCTTATGGTAACCGAACATATTTTTTATCCCGCTCTCAACCACCCTTCTTTGCTTGTATGGTACAGCTTCTGGCAGAATCAAAAGGTGATGATGTATATAAAAAATATTTATCGCAACTTGAAAAAGAATATCAATTTTGGATGGATGGTAAACCTACTGAGGGAGAAAGAGGAGCATCTTTTAAGCGCCATGTTGTTTGGATGGACGGCAATACCCTTAATCGCTATTACGATGATAAAGACAAACCGCGCCCTGAATTCTATAAGGAGGATATGTCTGCTGCAAAAAAAAGCGGACAAGAGTTGAAAATTGTATATAGACACATACGGGCAAGTGCAGAATCTGGTTGGGATTTTTCGAGCCGATGGTTAGGGAATGGGAAGGATTTTTCGACGATTCAAACGACTGATATTGCGCCGATTGACCTCAATGCCTTGCTTTATAATCTTGAATCAGTGATAATGAAAGGTAAAATATTAGAGAAAAAATTGGATGAAGCAGCAAAATATGAAAAATTAGCCTCTAAGAGACGAGAAGCTTTGATGCGCTATTGTTGGAGTGAGGATAAGCAAATGTTTTTTGATTTTGATTTTCAAAAATATAAGAAAAAAGAGGTCTATTCTTTAGCGGCTGTTTTTCCTTTATATTTTAGAATGGTGACTAAGCGCGAAGCAGATAAAGTGGCTTATGCCATTGAAAAAATGTTTTTACGTCCCGGTGGAGTTGTTACAACGCTCAATAATACTGGACAAACATGGGATTCGCCGTATGGTTTTGCACCTTTACAATGGATGACTATTAAAGCTTTACGCAATTATGGGCACTATGTTTTAGCTGATGAAATAAAAAAACGGTGGGTTGACCTCAATTTGAAAGTGTATAAATCTTCTGGTAGAATACTTGATAAATACAATGTAGAAGATATTTCTTTGGATTCAGGTGGGAGCAATTACTCTATACAAGACGGATTTGGCTGGACAAATGGCGTTTTATTAAAGTTTTTAAAAGAACATTGACCCAATTTTACGGTCAATGTTTTTCGACTCGGCGTGCTTTTTGATTTATACTGAGGGGTGTTTTTACATAACAAGCAAAACCCTAATAATAAATTCTCCACTTTATTATCATTTTTACAACTCATTTAACCGATCAATTTTAATGAAAAAGATTATACTCTCAACTTTAATCATGGTCTCCATTTTGGCGACTTCTAACGCTCAAAATGGTGGCGGCTGTCAAAATGCTATTTCTATCTCACCTGGCATTTATCTCTCAGATTCAATGGTAGTTGGTGCAGCCACTTTTTATAGTATTTATCCTAATCCCAATAGAGCAATCTGGTATAAATTTACGCCTTCTCAAGATGGTTTGATGAATATATCATCGTGTGGTGGTGGATCTGATACACGCCTTTTTATATATTCAGGCTCTTGTAATGCATTGAATTTATTTGGATACAATGATGATTACTGCGCTAAAAATGCTTCGGGTGAAGAAACCGCTTCCGATATTTCAAAATTCGTAAAAGCGGATAAAACCTACTATTTTGAATGGGATAGTGCTTGGGATTCAATTCGTTTTGGCTTTTCTTTATCTTTTTCAAGTAATTATGTCCCTACTTCTATGCAGGCTTGCTCTTCTCCAAAAATAATTAAAACTGGCACAACCGTGGTAGATTCGATAATTGGTTTCGCTACACATGGTGACGCAGGGCATTCCAATTGGTACAAATTTACACCCACCAGCAACGGTAAACTCTCTATTTCAACTTGTGGTATTGATGCGGATACACGCCTTTGGGTTTATAAAGGTGCTTGCAATGCACTCGTTTCTGTAGCAGAAAGTGATGACGAATGTGATGGAGCTACTCTCAGAGATTTAGCCGTTGCCATTAGCGACCTCGCTGTTATTGCTAACACGCCCTATTATTTTGAATGGGATGATAGTTGGGAAAATGTACCTTTTGAATTCAATTTGACCTTTGATGGTGCTTCAGGTTTGAATGATGAAGAGCTTTCAAAAAGCATTACGCTCGCCCCGAATCCTGCCAGTGATTTTTTAGAGGTTCATTTTAATTTGGAAAAAACGGCAGACATGAATTTAACTATTTTTAATACAATGGGTCAAGCCGTTTTATCTAAAAAAACAGCCGCTATACTGAGGGGGGTCGAAAAATTAGATGTCAGCGCATTGAACTCAGGGATTTATATTATGCAAATATCAGACGGGATAAAACGGGCTAATAAAAAAGTGCTTATCAACCGTTAGGCTTTTCTATAAAATTTCTACTTTTAAGCCTTTGTTTTCATTCTTTTGAAAACAAAGGCTTTTTTTATTTAATACAATCATTTTTAAAAAGGTGATAAATCAGAGTATAGTATCACGGCTAAATGTAAATCAGCATTAAAAACGAAAAACTACAATGTACAAGCATACAAAAGAACCTTTTGGCAAATTTGAAAAACACAGTATTGAAAATGAACAGGGCGATTCGTTTTCCATCGTACCCTCCTTTGGAGCCAATCTTTTGGACTTGAAATTCAATAATATTTCAGTCCTTGATGGCTATCACACTCCCGAGGAATTGGTTGAAAACAGTTGGTCGAAAAACATCATCCTATTCCCTTTTCCCAACCGTTTACGCGATGGGGAATATACGCACGATGGCGTTGCTTATCAATTTGATATTAATAATGCGGATACTCAAAATGCTATTCATGGCTTCAGTAAAGATGTGGCCATGACGGTTGCAAACGTCAAAACGGATGATCATGAAGGCTCGATTATGTGCGTATATGAACACGACGGTACGCATAAAGCTTATCCTTTCAAATTTAACTTCAAAATCACGTTTATGATGAAGAGTCACTATGAGCGAAGCGGAACGGAATTGTCACTGCGAGCGGAGCGTGGCAGGAGGGGTGCTGAATTTGAAATAGAAATGAAATTTACGAATCATGAGAATAAACCCATTCCTGTAGGTTTGGGTTGGCATCCGTATTTCCGTATTTCTGAAAAATCAGATGATACAGCGTTGCAAATGCCTGATTGTCAATTGATTATGATAGATGAGCGAATGTTGCCGACGGGTAAAAAGCAAGCATTTAATGACTTTGAAAAATTGAAAAAAATAGACTCTACCTTCCTTGATAATGGTTTTTACATCAATAACCAAACTGAAAATGCGGAAGTTATCCTGAACTCAGAACTCGGCACGCTTACTTATTGGCAGGAAACGGGAGCAGCTAAATGGAATTTTGTTCAAGTATTCACGCCGCCGCATCGTCAAAGTATTGCAGTTGAGCCGATGACTTGTAATATGGATGCTTTTAATAATAAAGAAGGTTTGGTTTTGCTGACGCCACAAGCGACGGTGAGTGGAAAATTTGGGGTTAAGTTTTCCAAGTAATTTAGGTAGTGATTTAAAATGTATGCTGTTTTTTAACGAATGTTTTGAACTTATTTCTTAAATGAATATAGGCTTTAATGATGCCATAGTGCATTTCGTCTTTTTTAGAAAAGCAAACTGTTTCTCGGCAAAGCCTTTTTGGTACTGATTTAAAATGTATGCTTTAGATTTTTGGTAAAAAGGGGTTAATGTCAACAAAAAAGGGCAAATTTACATTGAATTAGTATGTGCGAAATACTCATTCAAGTGACCTGCCCTCATTGTGAGGGTACAAAGGTGAAGAAAAATGGCAAAAAAGGCAACGGTAGGCAGAATTTTTATTGTCATTGTTGCCATAAGCAGTTTCAATTTCCCTATAAAAATAAAGGAGCAGACCCTAAAAATAAACGCCTTGTTCGGGCGATGACCTTCAATGGAAGTGGCATTAGAGACATTGAGCGG
>JAYTON010000355.1:0-15555 GCA_043747725.1 Saprospiraceae bacterium | reverse complement strand
CAGTCAGATTCTGTCAAGGAGTTAAAAACAGCAATTGCTTCTTCAAGGACTGTTTCCTCCAATTCCAATTCTTCTATCTTTTCATTTGCTTCTGTTACTTTTCTTGCTTTTACTACGGTTGGTTTTAAAGAATTGTTTGTGACCGCTTTCTGAGCTTTTTCTTCTGCGTTTTTCTTTCTTTCACCTAATTCTGCGTTTTTTAATCGCTTTTGCTCTTGAATGTAATTTGTAACAATGTTTTTAACTTTTGTAGAACATTCCAAAAGTAACTCATCGCTAAGGTTATTTTGGTTTTTATTCCAGTTCTTTAATAATTCAGCATCATTCTCACCCTGCTGTTGTTTTATTGATGTGTTTGCTTCAAACACAAATTCTTTTTCTAAAGAAGTATAGTCAGTTTTCACATGAAGCATGAAAAAATGAGCAATACACTTTTGAATTTCTTCGCTTGCAAACGAAAAATTACTGGAATAAAGTTTTATTTGTCTAAACTTTGCAGTCTTCGAAAATTGATTCCTTTGAAAAATATCTTCTTCAAAATCACAATAGATTTCGTCATCAACGTTGTTGTTAAAATTATCAACCCAAGTCTCAACAGCTTTTAATACCTGATACAGATAACCTCTTAGTGATGGACTTGCATCAGTATTTTTTGAAAAAATATACAGTTTGGAAATGCTCATAATTTATGCGAATTAAGACAGTAGAAATTAAAGTTTTAAGGTGCTATACTGAGGGGTATGCTTCCTAAACAAAGCAACTGTTTCGGCTTCGAGCAAATTATCAATCGGCTGGGAACAGTCAGCGTTTGCCCTTGAATATAGGTGTTGTTGTAAATAGAAGCAGCTTGCTGGAAGTTGCCACCCACCTTAATATCGCTGTTCGCAATTTCAGTCTTAGAATGAGGTATTTTTTCGTCCATCGTTTAGGCTGCAAAGGGTTTTCAAAAGAACAAATATAATCAAACTTCTTTTTAGTAGACTTGTACAATTATTTTTATTTGTCTTTCTGAGCGCAGTGAAAGTATCTATATTTCCTTTAATAATGGTAAATTATGATTCTTTCGCTCCGCTATTAATGAACAGTTTTATGTCAAGGGTTTAGTAACCTGATTTTAGTTTTTTTGAAAAAAACTAAAATCAGGTTACTAAACCCTTGACATAAAACTCTCGAGTCGTTAAAACGTTTGCGATTTCACTGCCTCATGTTTGCAATTTCACGCTTAACATTTGCGATTTTACCTCTCACGTTTACGATTTCACTGCCTCATGCTTGCAATACCACTCAAAACGTTTGCGATATTACTGCCTCATGTTTTCAATTTCACTCAAAACGTTTGCGATTTCACCCCTCACGTTTGCGATTTCACTGCCTCATGTTTGCAATTTCACTCAAAACGTTTGCGATATTACCTTGCATATTTCTATCCGACAATGCAATTTAAACGTGAAAACCCACATTTTCCATCAATACCCCGTCGGTTTCACAAACCCAGCCGTAAATCCCGAAACCAATTTGGCAAAATGCAACAACAACGGTTCGCTCCAATAGGGTCCGACAACTTGGATGCCGAGGGGCAAGCCTTCTTTGCCGATGCCTAAGGGGATGTTCAAGGCTGGCAAGCCGGTGGCATTGAAGCAGGCGACGTAGGGCCAGACATAATTGAGGTAGATGAGGCTTTTGCCGTTATAGGTGATGGGTGTGCCCATTTTACATCTTTTAAACGCGGGTCCAAAGCTCATCGGGCAGATGAGTAAATCGTATTGCTTGAAAAATTGCTCCCATTCGCTGATGAGTTCGGCGCGAATACCCATTGTTTCAGAATAGTTTTTGAGGCTGCTGCTGAAGCCATGATTGTATTCCCAGAGGTATCTATCCAACCCCCTCAGTATCGTGAGCTTAATTTGCCATTTTAAAATAAACCTAAAATACCATGGCAATCCATGAGAGATGACTTGCGGGAATAAACGCACATACAAAGAAAGAGACCGCTCATGCAAGTTGTTTTCAGGAGCTTTTTGGAAAGTTTTGCCGCCGTGTTCATTGAGCTGCTTGATAAATTGGTTGATGGTGATGCGTGTTTGCTCGCTCGTTTCGTAGCCTTGCCAACCGTCCACCCACGCTATTTTGAGGTTGTCCAAAGTTTTGTCATCGGTATTTTGCCAAGCGATGCGCGGCGTTGTTCTATCGCTTTCATGAGATCCTTTGATGGTTTGCCACACCAATTCAAGGTCTTCAATCGTGCGGGCTAAGGGTCCCGCTTGTTGCATATTAAAAATGTAGCCTTTGTCAACCTTGAGCTTGGGGAGATTGCCGTGCATCGGTACGGTATTTTCAGTCGGCTTTAAGCCATACACGCCGCAATAATGCGACGGTACTCTTACCGAGCCACCAAAATCCGCCCCCAATTCGATGGGCGTCATGCCCGAAGCCACTGCCGCCGCCGCACCGCCACTGCTACCGCCGGGCGAATGGTCAGGATTGAAAGGGTTCTTACCATCGGGATAAATCTCACCCGCCACTTGATAATCCAAGAGATTTAAAGGGATATTCGTTTTGCCCATGATGACTGCACCTGCTTTTTTGAGCCTATCCACAATGACGGCATCTTCCGTAGCTGTCCAATTTTTCAGCATTTTGGAGTTCAACGTGGACTTTGTGCCTTTGAGCCAAAATTGCTCTTTGATGGTCATCGGCACGCCATGTAGTGCGCCCCTCGACTTGCCTTGTTGATTTTCTTCATCGCATTCGGCAGCCGTTTTTAAGGCTTCTTCTTCGAGTAGGATGATAACGGCATTCAAGAGCGGATTGTGTTTTTTGATGTGCGCCAAATGTTCCTGTACAATTTGAACGGAAGTGGCTTCACCGTTGCGAATGAGTTGAGCCAATTCAATGGCTGATTTGTAGATGAATGAACTCATGGTAGTTGGGTATAGGGTTAATAATGAGTATATACAACACTAAGTATTTTTTTAAACACATAGTTAACATAGAACACATAGATTGGGTGTAAAAACTATGTGTTCTATGTTAACTATGTGTCAAAGAATGATTTCCGCTTGAAAATTAAGCAGTTTTTCTGAATTATTATATTTTATTTTAATTTTTTCAATCGCCACGAATAAACCAAGGTCACCACACGGCTATAACTGGCAGTCCCTTCTTTCACGCCCTGCGATTTCAAGAAAATATTATTTAAACCATCGGTATCAAACCAAGTAGGAAATTGCTCTATCCGAGCGTTAATGGCTTTAAGGTCGTTAATCATACCTTCGGGCAAGGTCTCTCTAAATTTTTTATACCCCTCAGTATTAATGCGTCTATAATTGCTTGCTACGTAGCGAAAATACATCAAATAACCTGAATATTGTGTAAAAGCATCTTCTGAGCCAATACATGTGAGGTAAGCGACGAAGTTAGCGGTGGCTTCATCCGTCCAACCGTAGCCGTGTGCCATTTCATGTGCCATCGTGAAGGGTTTTTCCAAAGGGTGCATACCGCTATCAATATTGCTTTCGCCCACGTAAGGCATATATATGCCTGAAATACCGAAACGAAACAGGATACCGTCGGGAGTGAGTCCGCGTCCCCGCAAATTGCCGCCTGCTATAAAGCCATTGTTGCGGAGCATTTTTGAAATATCTACGCGTATTTTATCTTCAAAATCGGGAGATATATCTTTTCTAACGGTTTCTGTTGAATTCAGCCGTGTCCTCGCATCAATCGCTTCTTTAGCCGCTATTATTAATTCGTTTTCAAGGGAAAGGCTATCCAATTTGCTCACTTCGATGTTCATTTGCTTCTGAAAAGGTACTCTTGCGTAGTTGTAGCCCCAAAGAAATAGAAACCAAAACACCATAAAACCACTGAACGATAGCACTGAAAAAGCATTCTCTTTGAGTCGAATACTGAGGGGTATGCTTTTTTTGAATTGAAACACAAGGGTTTTGATAATGAAATAAAAAATAATGGCGTAGAATAAATAAATCAAAGGAATGGGCGAAAAGGCTAAACTAATGTCGAACACCCACCGTATAATCGGGAAGACGCCTCGGCTATAAATTGACTCTACAGACTGAGGGGTATAGGCTGCTAACCAACGAACGCCCAGACTGAGGATACCCAAAATGACCCATTTGCAGCGGCTTAAAATTTTTCGCGTATTATATGTTTTATTTAAAATGTCCATTGATAAAAATATGAATGTCCTTATTGTAAAGAAATTGTGGTTGGTGATTTTTATTTTTTCGACTATAATTTTTCTATCGGCTTGCAAAGGTAAACAAAGTTCAACCGAACTCTCAGCAGCGTCCGTCAATCCTTTTGATACCGCTCAATTGGAAACGCAAGCCTTGACCGACGCAGACCGTTTGAAACTCGCTGCGGCTTCGGGCAAGACAGTTGCGGTCGTGGCGCCAGACAAATTGGCTCAAAGAATCCTTCAATCAACGGATAAATTATACGTCTATTGCTTTTGGAATATGCAAAATGAAGTCAGTGTTTCAACCGTGAAAGCCCTTCAACAAGTGTCGAACAGTTATGACAGCACCCAATTGAAAGTTGTTTTTATCAATATGATGGATATTCAGAAAGTGGAGGCGGTGAATTTATTTATCCGTGAAAATCAGATTTCAGACGAGGTTTTGTTTTTAGAAAACGCCAATTTTTCTTATTTTCCTCATCAAATCAAGAAGAGTTTGAAGGATATAAATGCTTTGCCCGTAGTTTTGATGGTCAATAAAGCAGAAGAGACATTTCAATTTTATAATAAGCCGATGGATGTGGCGGAATGGATGGCTTTGATGCAGCCGCTTTTATAGTAACGTTGCAAACGTGAACGTTCAGGGAACTTTCAAAGTTCCCTGAACGTAAAACTCAACACTATTAAAAAATATTCTAAATAATATTGAACTTTCAGTAACTTTATGGTGTTTAAAACGGTATTAAAATTACATAATTCACATTTTAAATTGATAGAAAATGGCATTTGAATTCACTGACGCTAATTTCAAAGCGAAAGCCGCTGACAATAAAGGCGTAACAGTTATAGATTTTTGGGCTGAATGGTGTGGTCCTTGCAAAATGATTGGTCCAATCGTAGAAGAATTGGCTAAAGATTTTGGCGACGCCGCTTTAATTGGCAAAATGGACGTTGATTCTAATCAAGAAGTTCCACTTCAATTTGGCGTGCGGGCTATCCCGACCATCGTTATTTTGAAAGACGGTCAACTTTTCGATAAACAAGTCGGTATGACAACTAAGGAAGCGTTGAAAAAGAAAATTGATGCAGCTTTGGCTCCTGTAACGGCGTAAAGGCTGTGATATGTCACTGCGAGAGAAGCGTGGCAGGAGAGGTGTTTTAATGCATTAACCTCAATTTATGAATGACGAGGTGACTTAAATGTTGCTTCGTCATTTGTCTATTTATCATTCATCGCTCATCATTCATCATTTCTATGCAACAGTCTTTATTAAAAAACGTTTAGATGTTAAATCCGTTATTTAATGATACTTTTTGACAATTACGAAGTAAAAGACCTGTCTAATCTTGAACTCTTGGCTAAACAAGTGGTGGAGGGTTTTATCATTGGCTTGCACAAATCGCCTTTTCATGGCTTTTCGGTGGAATTTGCGGAACACCGCATCTACAATCCGGGAGAAAATACGCGCAGTATAGATTGGAAAGTGTATGCTCGCACCGATAAAATGTTTTCCAAACGCTACGAAGAGGAAACCAATTTGCGCTGCCATATTTTGTTGGATGTGAGCAGCTCGATGTATTTTCCTGATCCTAAAACGCCGGCTCATAACAAGCTGGGTTTTGCCACTTTGGCGGCGGCTTCGTTGATGAATTTGTTGATGAAACAACGGGATGCTTTTGGTTTGAGCGTATTTGATACAGAGGTACATGAACACACGAAAGCGAAGGCTTCGATGATGCAATACCGCTTTTTATTAGGCATTTTGGATAAATATTTAGCAGAAACGCAACATTTAAATAAAAAAACCTCGGCGACGGATGCCATTCATCAGATTGCGGAGAGCATTCATAAGCGGAGTTTGGTCTGTATTTTCAGCGATATGTTTGAAAATCATGACGATACTGAGGGGTTGTTTTCAGCTTTGCAACATTTGAAATATAATAAACATGAGGTAGTGCTTTTTCATGTTGTCGATCATTCAAAAGAAATGGCTTTTGAATATGAAAATCGCCCAACAATATTCGTAGATATGGAATCAGGTGATAAAATTCGCTTGCAGCCCAACCAAATCAAGAGTTTTTATGTTGAACAAGTGTCTAAATTCACAGATTCCCTCAAAGCCCGTTGTTTGCAATATAAAATTGATTTTGTAGAATGCGATATCAACAAAGGGTTTAAAGAAATACTGCAAACATATTTGCTGAAGCGGACTAAGATGAGCATTTAATTAAGATTCAATTCACTATTCATATCTCTCAACTACTAAAATTCCTACCTTTACCCCATGAAAATCATAGTTATTGGTGGTGGGGCAGCGGGTTTTTTTTCAGCGATCACAGCAGCTGAAACCTTTCCAACAGCAAAAGTCATTATACTCGAACGCGGGCAGAATCTTCTGAACAAAGTAAGAATTAGCGGCGGCGGCAGATGCAATGTCACGCACGCTTGCTTCGTATCCAAAGACTTGGTGAAGAACTATCCGAGAGGAGAGAAGGCATTGATGTCACCCTTCACACGTTTTGCAGCGAATGATACTATAGAATGGTTTGAACAACGCGGCGTAGAACTGAAAGAGGAAGAAGATGGCAGAATGTTCCCCATATCTGACAATTCCGAAACGATTGTGGATTGTTTAATGCGCACGGCGACGCAAGCGGGGGTCGAAATACTGAGGGGGTATCGGGTTGAAGATATTATCGTGCCTGAAGTCGTAGAGAGTACAATGCTTTTAATAGAAACACCAACAACTAAAAGTGTTGATACTCAATTCTCCATTATCACCAATCAAAAAGTCTTAAAAGCAGATAAAATAATAGTGGCAACAGGCAGTTCTACAGAAATATGGAAGATATTGCAAAACTTGGGTCATACCATTGTACAGCCAGTGCCATCGCTTTTCACATTTAATATCAAAGATTCGAGGATTAAGGATTTAGCTGGCTTGAGTGTACCGAATGCTACAGTACATGTGCAAAATACACCCTTGAAAGCGCAAGGACCTCTTTTGATAACACATTGGGGGCTATCGGGTCCGGGTATTTTGAAGCTATCGGCTTGGGGTGCGCGGGAATTATTCGCCAAGCACTATCATTTTACCATTAAAATCAATTGGACAGGGCATTATTCAATAGACGATATTAAAAATCTCCTCAACGCATATAAATTAGAAGCACCTAAAAAGCAAATCACAACGCCGCCTCAGGGTTTTGAAGACTCGTCATATTTATCCCCTCATCTATCCCCCCCTCAGTATTTGATACCTACACGCCTTTGGCAAAGATTGGTCGAAGCAGTTCAGATTCCGAGTGACACCCGTTGGGCGGATATGAGTAAAAAACACATTCAAGCCTTAGCAGAACAATTAATGCAAGGCATATTTGAGGTGAAAGGTAAAAGTACTTTTAAAGAAGAATTCGTCACAGCCGGTGGTGTGCAACTGAATGAAGTGAATTTCAAAACGTTTGAGAGTAAAATCATCCCCAATCTATACTTCGCCGGTGAAGTTTTGGACATCGACGCTATCACAGGCGGCTTTAATTTTCAAGCTGCTTGGACAGGGGGGTGGATTGTGGGGAAAGAAATAGGTGTTGAATGAACTACGTTCAGAGAGCTCTACGTTCAGGGAACTTTAAAAGTTCCCTGAACGTGGTACGTAAACGCTTAAGCCCTTTTACGATAATTCCATACTGCATAAGCATTAAAAAAGACAGCAAAACCACACATCGCCCAAAATTGGGTTTTAATATCACTAAAAGTGCTGCCTTTCAATACAATCATGCGGATAACTTCTATAAAATACGAAACGGGATTGAACTTAGTCATTACACGCGCCCAATTGGGCATCGAATCAATATTGGTGTATAATCCACCGAGCAAAATAAATATCATCATAAAGAAAAATGAAATAAACATAGCCTGCTGCTGAGTATCAACAAAAGTAGAAACTAAAAGCCCGAATCCTAATAAAGCTAGCAAATACACCATCGCATAGCCAAATATTAAGAAAATACTTCCCAAAGGCACAACATTAAAAACCAAACGCGCTGCAAATAAACCAATGGCTAAAACGATTAGTCCTAAAACCCAAAAGGGTATCAACTTACCCAAGAGAAATTCTACTTTTGAAATGGGCGTTACATTAAGTTGCTCAATAGTGCCAATCTCCTTTTCACGGACTATATTCAATGAAGATAAAAATGCCCCCACCATCGTAACTAACACCACCAACATACCCGGTACCATGAATATTTTATAATTCATATACGGATTGTACCAATAAGCAGACACGATTTCAATAGAATTAGCCGCTTTTAAATTCGGTAATTTCAGCCATTGTAAGCGAATATCGCTGTTAAAATCCCGTATAATATTGGCAGCATAAGCACCCGCCAAACCACCTTTAACACCATTCACCGCATTCACCGATAACAAAACCGCTGCTGCATCTTCTCTGACCAATGTTTTTTCAAAATTAAGTGGAATTTCAAGTATTAAATCCGCATCATCTTGCTCTATCACCTTTAAAGCCGATTTGTAAGAAGATGAATAATCTGTCAATTTGAAGTAACCCGAAGCCGACATTTTATCAATCAAACGCCTTGAAAAAGTAGAATGGTCATTATCTACTATACTCAGATTAATGTTTTTGACTTCATAATCTGCTGCAAATGGCAAGACCATCAACTGCATAATGGGCATAAAAAAGATAATCCGCAAGATGGAAGGGTCTCGGAAAATCTGAATAAACTCTTTTTGAAGTAAAAACCCGAGTGTCCGCATGAGAGTTGATAATTGAAAGTTGATAATTGATAATTTGAGTTGAGAGTTTGTTTTTGTCCAGACTCTCAATTCTCAACTCATAATTCTCAACTATTTATACCGCTTGAATAATATCATATTTCGTCAAAATATGCATCGAACCTGCTTTATCTTTCATCATCACCGCCGGTATTTTTTTAGAAATATAGCGGTTTAATTGCTTGACAGGTAAATCCTCTTGGACAATTGGAAAGGGAGCATCCATCACTTCTTCTATCTTATGTTCCGCATGTTTCATGGGATTCTCCAATAAGTATGTCAAAACAGCATTTTCAGTGATAGAGCCGACCATTTCCTGCTCTTTGATAACGGGCATTTGAGAAATGTCTAATTTTTTCATCATATCAAAGGCTTCACGAACGGTATGTGAAGGTGTAACAAAATGAAACGTTTTGTTGGATTTCCTTGAAATGACATCTTTTACCTTCAATTCATCATCCAAAAAGCCACGCTCACGCATCCAATCATCATTGAAAACCTTTGCCACATATCGACTACCATGATCATGAAACACCACGACAACAATATCATCTTTTGTGAAATGCTCTTTCAATTGCAATACACCCGCCATCGCTGAACCGGCGGAATAACCCAATAAAATGCCTTCTTCCCGAGCCAAACGCCTTGTCATGACTGCCCCATCTTTATCGCTCACTTTTTCAAAAGCATCAATGAGGTCGAAATCCACATTTTTAGGCAGTATGTCTTCTCCTATCCCCTCAGTAATGTAGGGGTAAATTTCATTTGGATCGAATATACCTGTTTCTTTATATTTTTTAAAAACAGAACCATAAGTGTCAATACCCCATATTTTGATATTCGGATTGCGCTCTTTCAAGTATTGAGCAATGCCCGAAACCGTACCGCCTGTACCAACGCCTACGACCAAATGTGTAATTTTACCGTCTGTTTGTTCCCATATTTCAGGACCTGTCGATTCGTAATGTGCTTGACGATTGCTGAGGTTATCATATTGATTCATCCAGCAAGAGTTCGGAATTTCCTTTGACAAACGCTCTGCAATAGAGTAATATGAGCGTGGGTCATCGGGTTCAACATTGGTCGGGCAAACGATGACCTCTGCACCAAAAGCCTTTAATAAATCAATTTTTTCCTTCGATTGCTTATCGCTCGTAGTGAAAATACAGCGATAGCCTCTGACCGTGGCGGCTATGGCTAAACCCATTCCTGTATTACCAGACGTACATTCGATAATAGTACCGCCCGATTGAATCCTACCCGCTGCTTCTGCATCGTCGAGCATTTTCACAGCCATGCGGTCTTTGATGGAATGCCCAGGGTTGAACGTTTCAACTTTCCCCAATACAAGACACGGCAAACCGGCAGTGATTTTATTAATTTTCACAAGCGGCGTATTGCCGATGGTTTCAAGAATGTTGTTTTTAATATTCATAAATTGGTTTTATTTTTATTGCACATATTTAATCTTCACAAAAAACTTCTCATCTTTAGCCGCCAACTGCTTCGCTACTGAGGGGGCTACGATGACAACCACTTCATTGCCGTAAGCATTATCAGGTATTTTACCAATCACTTTGGCATAAATAGTTTTAAAGTTCATACCGTTCATGATCGAAATGGTCGAACCAATCTTAGCGGTGCGATGTAAACAATAATAATCGGTATTTTGATTTCCTTTCTTTTGCCAAAATGCTGCGCCCCGTTGTTCAACAGTCTTTTTTTGTTTAGTAAAATTATCTTCCAATTGCTTCTTTTTCAAATCCACAGTCCCTTTTCTAAGCGTTCGGATACTGTCAGGAACACCATCAAGGCTTATCCAACCAACATGTAAAAGCTGACCGGGCGTAATGGTTTGATTGGGCAAATTATTCCATTTCACAACGCTATCAATGGGCATATGGAAGAGTGTTTTTGATATTTTAAACAAATTATCCCCTTTTTTGACTTTAAATGCAACGGGTGCATATTTCCAACGCTTAAAATTATCTCCTTTAAACCTTTTGATAGAGGCATTCGGTATCGGTACGCGGATAAGCTGCCCAATGCCAACCACATTGCTTTTCAAATTAGGATTATATGGAAACAATTCCTCTTCGTTCAAACCATAAAAACGAGCCAGAGAATATAAGTTTTGACCTTTAGTAATTTTATGTTCAAATATTTTTTCATTAGACTTTTCATCAAGGGTGATAAAAAGCGTATCTTTCAGCGTCAAATATTTGATTGTATCTTGCAAAGAAGCGCGTAGCATTAAAGGCATTAAAAAAATCAGTAAAATACTGAGAGGGTACTTTATAAATGACAAATGAAGGCGTGTAATCACCTTCTGATTGAAAATTATGATGTTCATAGTTAAAATTGTTTAAAATAACCGTTATTTAAGTAGAAATTGGATAATAAACTATAGATGTTAAATGGTTATTATTTGTTTAGAATCTTGCACAAATTTAATTCTTTTTAGCTTAGATAGTATTAAAAATTAAAAATTTGAAAGTATTAGGTGTCATTCCAGCCCGTTACGCTTCCACCCGTTTTCCAGGCAAACCGCTTGTAGATATTCAAGGAAAGTCCATGATTCAGCGCGTGTACGAACAAGCCATAAAAGCAAAAAGCCTATCAAAAGTCATCGTGGCTACGGACGATGAGCGTATTTTCGACCACGTCAAATCTTTTAAAGGTGAAGTCATGATGACTTTAAAGGTGCATCAAAGCGGGACGGATAGGTGCGCGGAAGTCATCAATCAACTATCATTAGGGGCATTTGAGGCGGTCGTCAACATTCAAGGTGATGAACCATTTATAAATCCAAGTCAAATAGACAGTGTTGTTGAAGTATTGAAAAAAGAGCAATTTATGATTGCCACCCTTGTCAAACGTGTTCATACTGAGGGGGTGATTCTAAATCCTAATATTGTCAAAGCCGTATTTTCAAGTGAAGGCAAAGCCCTATATTTTAGTAGAAGCCCTATTCCTTACTTGCGAAATATACCTGCTGAAGAATGGCTTTCAAAAGGGGAATTTTATAAGCACATCGGTTTATACGCCTATAAATCATCTGTTTTGAAGGAAATTGCCCTGTTGCCGCCCAGTCGTTTAGAGCAATTAGAATCTTTAGAGCAATTGCGTTGGCTCGAAAACGGTTATGCAATAGGTATTGCCGAAACGGATTTAGAAACAATAGGGATTGATACGCCTGAAGATTTGTTAAAAGTAAAAATTAAAAATACATGAAATTTTGTTCTAATTGTGCTAGTCCTGTCCAACATGGTGATTTGCCCGGCGAGCATATTCCTCGTTATTATTGCCCCGTTTGTAGTACTATTCATTATCAAAACCCGACAATAATTGTTGGTTGTTTACCCATTTGGGAAGACAAAGTGATGTTGTGTAAGCGAGGCATCGAGCCGCAATATGGCTTGTGGAATATACCCGGTGGCTTTATGGAAAATGACGAAACAGTGGAATTTGGGGCGGTTCGAGAATTGGTGGAAGAGACAAACGGCAATGCTAAAATGATAGGATTGCACACTGTTTTTAATGTATTGCCCGTCAATCAAGTACATTTACATTTTTTGGTAGAATTAGTAGATTTGAATTATTCATTGACAGAAGAAAGCATCGAAATTGAGCTTTTTACTGAGAGGGAGATTCCTTGGCGTGAAATCGCTTTCGCATCCAGCCGTTTCGCTTTGAAAATGTATTTTGAAGATAGAAAAATGGGGGTACGCAGGACGCATCTGGGTACTTACCCAGATACTAAGATTATTTAAAATCGCTATTTTAAGCAGATTCATCCTTATTTTAAACTTAATCATCTAATAAATTGATATGAAGGCAGACAGAAATCTAATTTTGAAACTTGAAAACTTAGCGCGTTTGGAACTCACAGATGCCGAGCGGGAAAAACTCCAAGGCAGCTTGAGCGATATTTTAACGATGGTGGAGAAGCTGGAAGAGCTAAATACTGAGGGGGTCGAGCCGCTTGTTTACATCAACGAAGAAGTGAGTATATTGAGAGAGGATATTGTCAAAAATCAATTGTCTCAAACAGATGCCCTTAAAAATGCACCTGACCATAATAAAGCACATTTTAAAGTACCGAAAGTGATTGATTTATAATTAACTTATGGAAAAAATAATAGACATTACAGATCTTCGGAAAACCTACATCATGGGTGCGGATACTATCAATGCCCTCAAATCGGTAACCTTACAGATTTTTAAAAATGAATATGTGGCTTTGATGGGTCCATCGGGTTCGGGTAAATCTACTTTGATGAACCTTTTGGGCTGTTTAGATACACCTTCAAGCGGGCAATATTTTTTGAACGGAATAGATGTCAGTCAAATGACGGACTCTGAATTGGCTGAGGTGCGCAATAAACAAATCGGTTTCGTGTTTCAAACATTCAACCTTTTGCCGCGGATGACTTCTCTTGAAAATGTCGCTTTGCCTTTGGTATATGCAGGCATGAAACAAGCAGAGCGCATTGAAAGAGCCGAAAAAGCGATGGAAGCTGTGGGTTTAAAAGACCGTATGATGCACAGACCGAATGAATTATCAGGTGGTCAACGTCAACGCGTAGCTATTGCACGAGCCCTCGTCAATGACCCCGCTATCATCCTCGCAGATGAGCCAACGGGTAACTTGGATACCAAAACTTCAGTCGAAATTATGGGTATTTTTGAAGAAATTCATAAGGCAGGTAATACGGTTATCGTCGTAACGCATGAGCCAGATATAGCAGAACATGCGCATCGCATCATTCGTTTGAGGGATGGTTTGATAGAGTCAGATGTTAAAAACAACCACATTATAAGCGCTTTTGACCCTAACCACCCTTTTTTAGCATCGTTGAGAATATAAATTTGATATGCTATAAACATTGAATAAAAATGAGCATGATATTTGTTTATTTAAAACATGTTTTCATCCTAAACGACCTTTACGAATCATTTTTGAGTAATTTTTTTAATCATGAATGAATAGTTTTAGGTTAAAAAATGAGATTAGTAAATTTAGGCCTTCAAGGTTCGCATAGAACCTTGAGGTTTTTTTTAATTTTGCACCAATGCATTATAACTCATCTTTAAAATTCTCAAATAAAATGGCTTTTAAAATATATACCAAAACGGGTGACAAAGGTGAAACAAGCCTTTTCGGTGGCGCAAGAGTGCCTAAAAGTCATATCCGAGTAGAGGCGTATGGCACTGTGGATGAACTCAATTCATATATCGGACTCATTACGGATTTGATTGCGACCCCTCAGTATAAAACCGTTTTGAAGGAGGTTCAAGACAGGCTTTTTACCATCGGTTCTATATTGGCAACTGAACCTTCAAAGCAAATGAAAACGCCAGATTTTAAAAACGAAGATATAGAACTCCTTGAAAATGAAATAGATACGATGGATGCTGCACTGCCCCCATTGAAAAACTTCATACTCCCAGGCGGTCACTCGACGGTATCATTTTGCAATATTGCTCGCACGGTTTGTCGGCGGGCAGAGCGTTTGGTCATCAATTTAGTATTGCTTGAAAAAGAAGAAGGGCAACCCATCAATCCTAATAATGAATTAGGGCAAGCCCTCAGTATTCAATACCTCAACCGCCTGTCAGATTATCTATTTATTTTAGGTAGAAAAATAGCGAAAGATTTGGGGGCGGAGGAAATATTGTGGAAGCCTCGGATATAATAAGTAGTTTATTGACTATCTTTGCGCACTAAAATTTCAAGATAAACTTAGAAATAATTGAAATTAACATGTTATACGACAACAATCCGACCATAGACGGCATCATCGGCGCTGGTAAAAAGATGAATGAAGACCGCCAAGGCGAGGTCTTATTCAAAGAATTTGAAGAATTTGAGGACATTTCTTTAAGCAAATCCAAGCGTTTTTATATCGAAAGCTACGGCTGTCAGATGAATTTCAGTGATTCTGAAATCGTTGCGTCTATCCTCAATGAGGTTGGTTTCAAACCGACGCGCGTGATGGAAGCGGCTGATTTGATATTAATTAATACCTGCTCCATTCGTGAAAAAGCAGAAGATACGGTGCGTAAACGCTTGCGGGTTTTTGAAAAAGAGAAACGTGCAGGGGCTTTAGTAGGCGTATTGGGCTGTATGGCGGAGCGTTTGAAAGCTAAGTTTTTGGAGCAAGAGAAATTAGTGGATTTAGTCATCGGACCAGATGCCTATCGGTCATTACCAGGCTTGATTTCGACGGCTGAAGATGGAGAAAAAGGCGTCAATGTATTGCTTTCACGCGAAGAGACGTATGCAGATATTGCGCCTGTTCGCTTGGATAGCAATGGCGTGACGGCATTTATTTCTATCATGCGGGGCTGTGATAATATGTGTTCGTTCTGTGTAGTACCTTTCACACGAGGACGCGAACGCAGCCGTGACCCCCTCAGTATTGTAGCAGAAGCAAGGGATTTATACGAAAAAGGCTATCGCGAGGTGACGCTTTTAGGGCAAAATGTGGATTCTTATAAATGGATGATGAGTGATAAGCGATTGGTGATTAATGAGCAACATTCTATCACT
>JAYTON010000354.1:0-6444 GCA_043747725.1 Saprospiraceae bacterium | reverse complement strand
TTATAATAAATTTTGTCATGCGAGCAGAGCGTGGCAGGAGGGGTTAATTCTTAAAAAATAAGACATCAATTTTAACAGAATCCACCGAACCCACCAATTGTTGAGAATTAGTTATAGAGAAACCATTATTTTTATCGTAAAAAAGATAGCTATCTGATTCAGTTACCACGCTTTTATCTCTGTTGTGGATTTCCATTGTGACATAAACATCGCCATATTTCTGCACTATTTTCATGCTTTGGGTTTTCAGATTTTTATCTTTTGCCCAATATTCCGTCGTGTAATCATGGTTGCTTTGATCTGTTCTTTTGATATGATATTTATCGCTCCAAGCCGGACGGTTGATATCTGAGGCTACAAACATCTTGAATTCTTCTTCAAAATTGGGCTTTTCAATAATTTTAGTTTCAGATTGACCATTCACCGTTACCGTTTTTTTAATTTTCATCCCCCCCTCAGTCAACCGCTTGGTTTCGCCTTCAAAATAGCCTTTCACATCATAGTATGGCTTTTCTAAAGTTTTCACAGGCGCATTTGCTCTATCTCCACAAGCCAAAAGGCTTATTAAAGTAGTGATTAAAACGAAGTTTTTTATTTTAAATTCAATCATCATTTAATTTTCAATTCTCAACTATCAAATTTTCTCCGTCCATTTCTGCGGAAGACTCAATGCCTAAAAGAGCCGCAATAGTCGGTGCTAAGTCGGCTAATTTACCATTTTTTACGCGCTTGCCCGTCGCATTTTTTGAAACATAAATACACGGCACGGGGTTCATGGTATGCGCTGTATTCGGTGTGCCATCATCGTTTAACATATAATCCGAATTGCCATGATCGGCGATAATGATGCATTCATAATCATATTTTAAGGCAGTGGTAATCAACATTTCAGCGCAAGCCGAAACAGTAACGGCTGCCTGCATTGCTGCTGAAAAAACGCCTGTA
Organism: Saprospiraceae bacterium; assembly: GCA_043747725.1. Lineage (GTDB taxonomy): Bacteria > Bacteroidota > Bacteroidia > Chitinophagales > Saprospiraceae > JAAFJT01. The sequence continues at coordinate 5,499 of JAYTON010000354.1, read as the reverse complement.
TGACCGATCATATCGGTATTGGCATAGTTGAGGCAAATAAAATTCGGTTGATTGGCTTCTATTTCTGCAATAATTTTTTCAGTAATTTCTCCTGCGCTCATTTCAGGTTTCAAATCGTAGGTCGCTACTTTTGGCGAAGGAGCGAGAATGCGTTTTTCACCCTCAAAAGGTTCTTCACGACCACCGTTGAAAAAGAAAGTAACGTGTGGATATTTCTCCGTTTCAGCAATCCGCACCTGCGTCATGCCAGCTTTAGAAACCACCTCGCCAAGCGTATTGGTCAAATTATCTTTTTCAAAAATAACATGGATATTTTGATACGTCTCATCGTAGCGGCTCATGGTGACGAAATAAAGATTGAGCTTCGCCATATTATATTCATGCAGGTCGGTTTGAGTGAGTACTTCCGTGATTTCACGCGGTCTGTCCGTTCTGAAATTGAAAGAAATGACGACATCCCCTTCTTGGATAAGTCCTTCTTCAAGAATCATCGGTTGTAAAAACTCGTCAGTTACACCTTTATCATAACTACTTTGAATAGCCGTTTCAAAATTATCAATCTTTTCACCTGTACCATGCACCATCAAATCATAGGCTAATTTTATGCGTTCCCAACGTTTGTCCCTATCCATTGCATAATATCGCCCGATGATAGTGGCTATTTTAAAATGAGAGTCTTTTAAAGAGTGCGTCAAATCCTGTAGAAAACCGATACCACTTTTAGGGTCGCAATCGCGCCCGTCCATGAACGCATGTATATAGCCATGACACCCCTCAGTATCCGCGATTTCACACAATGCTTTGAGGTGTTCAATATGCGAATGCACGCCACCATTTGAAACAAGTCCTATAAAATGCAAGGGTTTATTATGCTCACGCGCATATTTGAGGGCTGCAACCAAAGTGGGATTGTTGTGCAATTCTTTATCTCTGATGCTTTTTGAAATACGGGTAAGCTCTTGATAAACGATTCGTCCGGCACCAATATTCATGTGCCCTACTTCCGAATTGCCCATTTGACCTTCAGGCAAACCAACTTGCTCGCCGAATGTTACCAACTCTGCTGAAGGGTATCTGACATAAAGACTATCTATAAATGGCGTATGAGCGAGCGTAATAGCATCCGCACGGCGTTTCATGCCATGACCCCAGCCATCGAGAATTGCAAGAAGAACACGTTTATTATTTAACATTCTAATTTGATTTGACTTATTAATTGGTTGAAATTTAAGCCGCAAAGGTAGTCATTAGCCATCAGCTAACTGCAAATAAAGCGAGTATTTTTCTACAATAATCATAGACAAAATCATTAACAGTACCTTAACTGTTACTATTACTGAGGGGGGCGTCTCTATTATGATTCGGAACTCAAATATTTTTTAAATCCATAAAAGTTAAATAAAAAAGTATGAAACAACAATTGACTTTTACAAACGTTCTCCAATCATTGATGCGTTATTGGCTGTTAATCACTCAATAATTTTTAAAATAAAACAGAGAACCTTGAATTTGGGATAGTTATTGAATAGACGAGTTAAGTATGTTTTTTAAACAATCATTCTAAAATTAATTTAAACAAAAACGCTCTAACGAGCACTTACAATGAAAGCACTCATTTTGATTTTATCCTTTGTTGCACCTTTCTCATCGTCCAGCCAATTGGCAGAGAATATTTCCATCATCGCTAAAGCTATTGGCGACGGTGATGCGGCTACTTTGGGCAATTATTTTGATGCCAGTGTGGAACTGACCATTTTGGACAAACAAGATGTGCTTGATAAAACTCAAGCGACTGAAGCTTTAAAAAATTTCTTTTTGAAAAATAAACCTCGCGCTTATAATATAGTGCATCAAGGCACGTCGAAAGGCAACGCTTCGCACTATACGATTGGCGATATGCAAACGGCGTCAGGCAATTATCGCGTTTACCTTTACTACAAATCGGCAGGCGATAAAGTTTTGATTCAGGAAATGCGAATTGAGAAATAGTTATTGATTATTAGTTATTTTGTATAACTCATAACTCCAATCAGGTACTACTTTTTAAAAATCAGTTTACCTAATTTTCGAACTCTGTCATGTGAGTAAATAAATGAGTCATCCTGATTATTCAGGGTGACTCATCATTTTAATAGAAATATACTCAAAACGTTGCTAAGGATAAGTTCGAAAATTTTGGTCGAAATAATCCATCAATTTCTTTGCAATAAAGATAGCCGCGAGGATTAAGGTGTAAGTGAGTGTTGCAGTCATAAGTTATTTTTATGTCAAAAATGAGAATTAAAAAAAACAGACAATTCTAATTTGGTAAAATTCGCCTAAAAATAAAAAGATTTTGGGATGATAAACAATATACACGACTTTTTAAATGAATGTGTTGTTAAATTTAATAATACTGCTTTTATCGTAAACGATCCGATAGGCGTTCCACATCGTTTTTCAAAATTACAAGATATAGAAATCACCGCTTTTTGGACGGCTATGCTGGCTTGGGGGCAGCGGAAAACCATTATCAATAATGCTAATAAGCTTTTTGAAATGATGGACAATGCACCCCATGATTTTATTGTCAACCACCATGAAAGTGATAGAAAACGCTTTATAGATTTCAAACATAGAACGTTTCAACCCACTGATACACTATATTTTTTAGAATTTTTACAGCATTTTTACAAAAACCATTCATCTTTAGAGCAAGCCTTTGCTCGACATCTTACTTTCGATGATACCTACGTAGAAAAAGCGTTAATGGGTTTCCACTCTGATTTTTTTTCTTTACCCGATGCACCATCCCGTACGCGCAAGCACGTGGCTACCCCTCAGTCTAAAAGCACTTGTAAGCGGCTTTGTATGTTTCTAAGGTGGATGGTGCGGCAAGATGACAAAGGAGTTGATTTTGGTTTATGGCATCAAATAAAGCCTTCACAACTTTTAATACCTTTGGATGTACACGTCGAACGCCACGCGCGGCGGTTGGGATTGATAGAAAGAAAACAAACCGATTGGCAAACTGTATTGGAGCTGACAAACAAACTTAAAGAATTTGACCCTTACGACCCTGTAAAATATGATTTTGCACTTTTCGGACTGGGTGTTTTAGAAAATGATTTTTTAAAATAAAATACTGAAGGGTGTCATTTCATTACAAAATGACACCCCTCAGTATAATCCACATTTTTAAGCGTTCAAATGATAATTATTGTGGATAATTACTAATAAATTCAAAAATATAACCACGTTCTTTTAGCATATCTATAATCCGACTGAGGTCTTCTCTGCCGCGTTCCTTTTGCAACATTTCGTCGTGACCTAATATAACAAGATGATTAGGCACTTGCATAGCCCGACGAGCAAACATGCCATCTATTTGAGCAACAAAATTCTCTGGCGTCGTCTTAGGCAAGGTACTGCCAAAATGCTCCCATTCTATATCCCATCCATATATTTTAAAGCCATTTTCAAGCAAAATAGCCGCTGTTTTACCGCCACTTTGCGACCAACCGCGCTTAATATTGGGCGTTGCCCATATATCTCGACCGGGCATACGGATTATTCTCAAATCTAAGCCCAAGCCTGATTCATTTTCTATCATATCCTTTGCAGCATTTTGAGGGCTGCTATAAAATTGTTTATACCGACCATTGGCATGAGAATAAGAGTGGTTGCACACCTCTATATAAGGGTGAACACGCATTTCATCCAATTTACCCATAAAACTCTTATTTGCCTTGGCATGTTTACCAACCACAAAAGCGCTCATTTTCACTTGCTTTTGACTAATAATGTCAGTCAGATATTGAGTAGGAGAAAGTGGTCCGTCGTCAAAAGTCAAATACACTACTTTACTGTTGGAGTCAATCACCGCTTTAGGCATTTTAGCAGGAATCGTCGCTATGGTATCTTTTCGTTCAGCAGCAGCCAAAAGGCTATCGTTAGAGGGCTGATACTGAGGGGTGGTCATAGTGGGCAACGTAGTCGCGTCATTTTTGCAAGCCGCCCATTGTACCAGCAAAATTAAAATCAAACTTAAATTCATAAAGCGTTTCAATAAAAAATTAATGGATTTCATTTAAAATATTTCAATATATGATATGTAGAAAGCAGTGCAAAAATAGAATTTTTTTATTACGAAAATTCTTTTACCATTTTTTTAACGTAAAATAATGCGGATTGACAATTTTGAATTTAAAATAATTCAGGTTAGTTTGTTTTTAAAACTAAGAAATATTATATTTGCAATATCTTTTAATGATGCCATGAAAAGTCGTAACATTGCCTTTGAAAATTTGAATAATATATGAAAATCGCACTCGCTCAACTCAACTACCACATCGGCAATTTCGAGGGCAACCTTGAAAAAATGCAAGGCATGGTCATCAAAGCCAAAGCCCTCAAAGCTGATATTATCGTCTTCGGTGAACTCGCTACTTGCGGCTATCCAGCCCGTGATTTCTTAGAATTTGACGATTTTATTAAAAAATCCTATGCTTCCGTAGAGGCATTGACTGAAATGGCACACGGCATTGCCATCGTCGTGGGCTCACCTTCGCGCAACCCTCGCCCCGAAGGAAAAGATTTATTCAACTCGTGTTTTTTCTTGGCAGACGGTGCTATCAAGCACGTTCAGCATAAAACTTTGTTGCCAACGTATGATATTTTTGATGAATATCGCTACTTCGAACCGGCTGATGAATGGAATATTTTAGAGTATAAAGGGCGTAAAATTGCCCTATCTATTTGCGAAGATATTTGGAACGTGGGCAATGAAAACCCGCTTTATAAAATATGTCCGCTTGACCAAATGATGCCCCAAAAGCCTGAGTTTATCATCAATATTTCCGCATCGCCCTTCGCTTACGACCATGCAGGCGAGCGTCTGCACGTCGTGAGGGCTAACTCTGAACGCTACAAAATACCTATGTTTTATTGCAATATGGTCGGCGGACAAACGGATGTCATTTTCGATGGCGGCTCGTTGGTCATTTCGCCCGATGGGATGATTTTCGACGAAATGCCGTTCTTTGAGGAATGCCTCAGAGTGTACGAATTGGACGAAGTACTGAGGGGGGGTATCGAAAAACAACAGCCCAAAGAAAATGGTATTCAATTAATTCACGATGCATTAATCGTTGGTATTCAAGACTATTTCAGGAAAATGGGCTTAAAAAAAGCGATATTGGGCTTGTCAGGTGGCATTGATTCGGGCGTCGTGGCAGTGATGGCAGCGAGAGCTTTGGGGGCTGATAACGTCCGTTGTTTGTTGATGCCTTCTCAATTTTCAAGCGACCACTCAGTTAATGATGCGCGCAAATTGGCTGAAACGCTGGGCATTCAATACGATATTGTCCCCATCGAGCCCATGTATGAGGCATATATGGGTACTTTGAAAACACATTTTTTCGGCTTGCCTTTCAACATTACTGAAGAGAATATTCAAGCGCGCGTGAGGGGCATGCTCGTGATGGCTTTTTCAAATAAATTCGGCAATATTCTTTTAAA
>JAYTON010000353.1:0-14062 GCA_043747725.1 Saprospiraceae bacterium | reverse complement strand
CGATTGGGCAAAGTGACACGCGATACGAAAGGCATTCAGCCCGATGTAGTGGAAGGTATTATTGTGATGCGTAAAGGAGAAAACCCTGCGGAGGTATTGAAGCGGGTAGAAGATAAAATCATTGAATTAAATACTAAAATCCTACCGAACGATGTCAAAATCGAGACATTTTATGACCGTTCGGAACTCATGGATTTTGCCCAACACACCGTCATTCATAACTTAATAGAAGGGATTGTGCTGGTCACCCTCATCGTTTTGCTATTCATGGCGGATTGGCGAACGACGGTAACAGTGGCGATTATAGTCCCTTTAGCCTTGCTTTTCGCCTTTATTTGTATGAGAATCAAGGGGATGTCAGCGAATTTGCTTTCAATGGGTGCAGTGGATTTCGGGATTATTATCGATGGGGCGGTGGTGATGGTAGAAGGGCTTTTTGTCGCCTTAGATAAAAAAGCGCATGAGGTGGGCATGGAGCGTTTTAATAAACTCGCCAAATTGTCTATTTTCAGAAATACAGCGACTGAGATGGGGAAAGCTATTTTCTTTTCAAAATTGATTATACTCACTTGCCTTGTTCCCATATTTGCTTTTCAAAAAGTAGAGGGTAAAATGTTTTCTCCATTGGCTTACACTTTAGGGTTTGCATTGCTCGGTGCTTTGATTTTTACATTGACGCTTGTTCCGGCTTTATCCAGTATTTTATTGCGTAAGAATGTTAAAGAGAAGCACAATCCCATTGTTATTTTCTTTGAAAAAGGCATCGGTAAATTGTTTGGATTGACTTATAAACATCAAAATATAAGCCTTCTGATAGCGGTGACATTGATGGCTTTGGCTTTCTTTTCAGCCAAATTCCTCGGCTCGGAGTTCTTGCCGGAATTGGATGAAGGGGCTTTGTGGGTAGAGTCTGAACTGCCTATGTCCGTTTCATTGCAAGAAGCCGATTCTATTTCAATAAAAATGATGCAAATACTGAGGGAGTTCCCCGAAGTGTCACAAACGCTCTCGCAGGTAGGCAGAACCAACGATGGCACCGACCCTAAAGGCTTTTTCAATCTACAAATTCAAGTGGATTTATTTCCAAAAGAAGAATGGAAACGTAAGGTAACGGAGGAGCAATTAATAGATGAAATGGATGAGCAATTGCGAAAAATACCCGGCGTAGTCTATAATTATTCGCAACCGATACGAGACAATGTAGAGGAAGCTGTGGCAGGTGTGAATGCCGCTTTGGCAGTCAAAATATTCGGAACGGACTTCGACGACCTCGATTCGTTGGCACGTTTAACTTTAAAACAGCTTGAGTCCGTACGAGGTGTAGATGATTTGGGCATTTTGAAAAATTTAGGTCAACCTGAATTTCGTATCGAACTCGACCAACAACGCATGGCTTTTTATGGTGTTTCTATGGTGAGTGCTAATTCAGTGATTGAAATGGCATTGGGTGGCAAGGCGGCAACTGAACTCTATGAAGGTGAGCGCAAATTCGATATTCGGATTCGCTATCAAAAAGATTATAGAGATACGGAGGAGAAAATCCAAAATTTGATGATTCCTACTGAGGGGGGTGCTAAAATCCCTTTGAAACAAATATCGAATATCAAAACGTTGACAGGTCCAGCGTTTATTTTTAGGGATAATAATGCGAGGTATATTGCTGTCAAATTCAGCGTGCGCGGTCGGGATTTAGGCAGTACTATTGCCGAAGCGCAAGAGAAAGTGAATGCCCATGTGAAGTTAGAACAAGGCTATTCAATGACTTGGAATGGCGAATTTGAAAACCAACAACGGGCTACCAAAACCTTGATGAATGTAGTGCCGCTTTGCCTTTTAGCCATTTTTGTTATCCTTTTCATCACTTTTGGCAATGGTGTGGATGCGGCGTTGACCATCTCGAATGTGCCTTTCGCACTCATGGGCGGCATACTCGCCTTGCATATTACTCATATCAATTTCAGTATTTCGGCAGGTATTGGCTTCATCGCCTTGTTTGGGGTCTGTATTCAAAATGGGGTCATTCTAATTTCTGTTTTTAAGCAAAACTTGGCGCATAAAATGCCCCTCGCCGAAGCCATAAAAGTAGGGGTGATTTCAAGAGTACGCCCAGTCGTGATGACTGCATTAATGGCAGCTATCGGTCTGATGCCGGCGGCTATATCGACGGGTATTGGCTCAGAAACTCAAAAACCTTTAGCCATTGTCGTGATTGGCGGCTTGGTGACAGCCACTATTTTGACGCTTCTCATACTGCCTGTTGTTTACTCAAAGGTCTATTCATGGATACATAATCGTCAAAATCGGAAGATGTTGAGGAATATTGGGGCGCAGTGATCATTAGACAATAGATAAGTAGTTGCCATTAAATAATCGACAATAATTACCTTTGCGGTATGTTATATGTATCGCCGCTTCCAGAGGAAGAAAAACAGACATAGCAAGAAGGTCACCGCAAGGGTAAGAAAAAATGGTTTCGCGACCGTTGCCAAAGTATTCTATTGAGTTCAGAAGGATTCGAGGTAAAAGAATTATCTCGGATTTACAAAGTCCGAACTCGCACAATTTATACATGGATTCATTGCTATGAATCTGCTGGCATTTTAGGTTTAAAAATAGTGTCAGGTCGTGGGCTAAAAGCTCAACTGAATACTATAGATGTTGAACAAGAGGCAACAATTAAAGCAGAAATTGGGCTCAATCCTCAAAATCTACGAGATGTAGCGGCTATTTTAAGTGAAAAATTCGGTTTTGCGATGACCAAATCAATGCTCAAAAAGTATATTAAAAAAAACTAAAGTATACATGGCACCGCTTACGAAAGTGGCTTAAACCACTCCAAGACGAAGCAGAATATACGCGTCTGTCAGCTAAACTTGAAATACTTTTACAATTAGAAGACCAAAAGTATCTCAAAGTGTATTTCGGAGATGAAAGCGGTTTTTGCTTAGACCCCTCAGTACCTTATGGTTGGCAGCCTTGTGGACAATATACGGCTATTGTTCCTCAAAAAAGTCAAAGACGCAATGTATTTGGACTCTTTACACGCCATAATGACTTTGAAGCATACGATACTTTCGGCTCAATGGACGCTGAGCTTTTAGCTGCTTACATTGATGATTTCAGCACCACAATCACTCAAAAAACAGTCATCGTGTTGGATAATGCACTTTTTCACCATGCTCAAATTATTCAAATTATTCAAGATAAAATGGTAGAATGGTGCAAAAAAGACTTATATATCTGGTTTTTGCCTAAATATAGTCCGCATTTGAATCGAATTGAAACTTTATGGCGCAAAATCAAATACCAATGTCTAAAACCTCATAACTATACATCTTGGGAGACGCTCAATAACGCTTTAGATGATATTTTCATTAATATCGGTTCTAAATACTCTATTCAGTTTGAGTAATTCCGTGTCGATTATTTAGACTTAAATACTTAGTTGGATATTAGACATTAGATGGTTAAAATATTGATAATCAATCGTTTAGTCGTCTAATATCTAACCATCTATTGTCTAATTTAAAAACGATACCCAATAGCAAAATAGGGGCGAAGCCGATTGTCATTACTTGCTTTAGCAAGGGTTACCATGATAGGAATAAAAGGCGTGCGATAGCCGACAGATAAGCCGCCACTCCAAGCCGCCACTTTATTTTCCGCTATCAATAAACTGCTATACGGCGCAATAAAGATATTATTGACCACTTGAAATTGCAAACCCAATTCTGCAGTTGCAAAAGTCGTGTGCTGCGTTGCACCTTCTCGATTACCTGCGAAAGGAAAGTAATTGGAGCCGCGCCGTTGCTCAATACCACCGAGCAGAAAATTTTCACCTGACAGGTTACCCGATTGAGCATATTTATCGCCTCGTATAATACCGCCGTGCATTTTTGCAGTAAAAGAGGTCATTTTACTGAGGGGTATGGCAGTTTTAAAACTCATTGTGGCGCGAATGAAAGGGGAAACGAAAGTGTCCACTTTCTCTTGTTTAGTAACCGTATTTATTTTTGAAAAAACGGTTTTAATCTCTTGAAATGCTTCATTCAGAAAACCATATTTGGCATCTATGAGCAATGAAAAACCACGCTCGGGAAAAAAATTATTGTTGAAAGTATTTTTTTTAAAATAAATATTGGCTGCCAATACGGATGATTGGATATTGGTGAGTTGAGAAAGGCTGTCAGGGCGTTTATCGCGGATATAAATTTTATCGTCAATATTATAAATGGGTTTATAAGTCGTGAAATTCCAAGAAGCACCGACCCCAAACTCAGCCGATTGACGGATTGAGCGGCTCATATAAGAGCTGAATTGATTCTGTTGACGGCGGTAATTTTCAAGGGTTTGTTGTTCAAAAATGAAGGATTCGCTTGTTCTGACATAAAATTGAGATAGATTATAAGACCAGTTACTTTGCCTTAATCGCTTTTTATAGTGAAATCGAAATTGCGGACTTTGGGCTAAATCAAGAGCAACAATGAATCGAGAGTTTTTACCAAACCAATCCCTTGCTGTCCAATTAATCATGATGCCGCTGCCCAATTCATTGTCGTAATGCAAGCCGAATTTGACCAATTTTTGAGGTTTTTCTTCTAAATGAATCAATAACTGCGTATGATTGGTGTCACCTGCTATTTCGTAATATACTTTTTTATATAAATTGCTGCTGTACAAATTATCAATGCCCACTTGAATTTGTTGGCTGGTGAAGGCATTATTTTCAGTCAATTTGAGATAATGCATAGCCACCTCTTTTTTATAATCATTAATGCCTTTCAAATCGATTTCATTGATAAAAAATGTCGTTTCTCTTTTTAATATAGAAGTATCCTTACCCCCCCTCAGTATTTTGGCATTTCGCAATGATATGGGTGTCTTTGGGTTCATATTCACAGCGTCATACATTTTTTGAAAATCTGCTAATGCCTTAAGTTGTGGCAACGTTTGCTTAATGACGCTATCGCCAATGGCAATTATGCGGGTACTTTTATTGAAATCAGAGACTTTTAAGTTGGCTTTTCTCAGCGCGTCGTCCGAACTGAAAAGAATATTACAGAGTTTTTGTTGTTCCCGACTTTCCGTTGCTCTTTGAAAACTGGACGATTGAAAAAGTAAGCGGATGAAAGAATTGAGCTGATTTTTAGGATACAACCGTCCGCCCATGTAACTGCCTATCACATAATCTGCCCCCATGTTTTGAACCAAATTAACAGGGAAATTATGTATCAGCCCGCCATCCACCATCAAGCTATCGCCACCCCAATCAACGGGCGTAAAAATGGTCGGAATAGACATACTCGCCCGCATCGCCATCGCCAAATCGCCTTTATCCAACACCACCCCTTCGCCGCTGACAATATCGGCAGCCATACATTTGAAAGGAATAGGGAATTGGTTAAAATCGCGGATATGCGCTACGTGAAACGTCAATTTATGCAACAAATTCATCAAATTCTGACCTTCATTAATGCCTGACGGTACTACAATTTTGCTATGCACAAACGGCATTTCGATTAAATATTGCCCGTACTCGCTTTTTTCATCAATGTGAATATTACTCAAATTGGTTTGATTAGAGAGAATTAAATCCCAGTCCTCGTCTTTCACAAGCTGTTCCATCTCTTTTCCCGAATAACCGATGGCATACAATCCGCCGATAATCGCGCCCATGCTCGTACCTGTAATATAATCAATGTGGATGCCGAGCGAATCAATCGCTTTCAATAAGCTGATATGGGCAATGCCTTTAGCGGCACCGCCGCTGAGGCATAAACCAATTTTAGGACGCTTTTCTGTCAGTGATTGCGCATTTAAAGCATAAAAAGAAAGGGGGAATAAAAAAAGTATAGCAAAGTATTTTAATCTCATAGTGCGAGTGACTTTAGTTAGTATAATCTTACAAATATACGATAAAAGTAGCTTCAAGGGGTCAAATTACTGAGGGGGTGCTATTATAATATTTTGTGAAAAAAATTGGAATTAGCAACCAAAGAGGTTTTATTTTTTTATATAAGCAGTATAATTTTTAATTTAATAAAAATATATTTAGTCCAATCTAAAAAATATAACTATATTTGCCTAAAACAATGTTCAGCCATTAATTTACATAGCAAATTAAGGAGTGTTTATGAAATATCAATCATTAGATGAAGTCCATCAAAGCGTTGACACAGGCGCAACGACGGTTAGTTGGCGGCGACTATTTATGACGATGGGTCCCGCATTTTTAATTTCAGTAGGGTATATGGACCCCGGCAATTGGGCAACTGATATTGCTGGCGGTAGCAAATATGGTTATTCCCTCTTATGGGTTTTGCTGATGAGCAATTTGATTGCGCTGCTGTTACAAACCTTGAGCGTCCGTTTGGGTGTGGTGCGGGGTCGTGATTTGGCGCAAGCCTCGCGCGAGACGTATCCGAAGTGGATAAACATACCGCTTTTCGTATTGGCTCAAATTGCCATTGCTGCTTGCGATTTAGCAGAGGTAATAGGTATGGCTATTGGTCTTCAATTGCTTTTCGGCTTGCCGTTGATTTGGGGTGTTTCAATTGCGTTGCTCGATACATTTGTTATTTTATACTTGCAAAACAAGGGGATTCGCTATATTGAAATGTTTATTTTGAGTTTGGTTTTCATTATTGGTTCTTGTTTTTTTGTAGAATTATTTTTTGCTAAACCTGATTTAGTTGGCATTGGCTTGGGCTTTATCCCGAGCATGCCCGATAAAGGTGCGCTTTATATTGCCATTGGCATCATCGGGGCTACCGTTATGCCGCATAATTTGTATCTCCATTCAGCCCTCGTGCAGACCCGCAAACACGACAGTACGCCTACGGGCATCAAGCAAGCCCTCAAATTTAATTTTATAGATTCGGCAATTGCACTCAATATGGCTCTGTTTGTCAATGCTGCTATTTTGATATTGGCAGCTGCAGTATTTCATCGCAATAATATGAGTGAAGTCACCGAATTGCAAGACGCGCATAGTCTGTTATCGCCACTTTTAGGTCAGAATTTAGCACCCACTCTTTTCGCCGTTGCCCTTATTGCAGCAGGACAAAGCTCTACGATAACGGGTACTTTAGCTGGTCAAATAGTGATGGAAGGCTATTTAGATTTGCGGATTGCAGCTTGGTTGCGGCGCTTGATTACTCGTTTGTTAGCGGTTATACCTGCTTTTTTGACCATCCTTTATGCAGGTGAAAGCGAAGTAGGGGAGTTATTAATTTTGAGTCAAGTTATACTGAGTTTGCAATTAGGGTTTGCCGTTATTCCGCTGATTCATTTTACAAGTGATAAAGTGAAAATGGGGGAGTACAGCAATCGTTTATGGGTCAAATGCTTGGCTTGGTTAAGCGCAAGCATTATCATTTATCTCAATATTCAATTGGTCGTCAAAACAATATCCGATTGGAAAGCGAGCTTAACTGATAATAATACATGGCTTTTTTACCCTGTTTTATTAGTTTTATTGGCGAGCTTGGCTCTTTTAATAGCTATTTTTGTATATCCATGGTTAAAAACAAACACCTCTGAAATAAAACCACCACATGGACATGCCGTTTCTTTAATTGGATTGAAACAACACGTTTTTAAAAGGGTTATGATTTGCGTAGATTTTTCGTCTATGGATTTCAAAACCATCGAAACAGGCATCAGTTTAGGCAAGGCAGATACGCATTATTTTTTAGTACATGTTGTCGAGAGCGCGAGTGCCAAATATTGGAAAAAAGAGGCTAAAGATTTTGAAACTTCCGACGATATTCAGCAACTGAATCGCTACGCCGAGCAACTCAATAATGCCCAATTTAATGTCGTACCTAAAATTGGCTTCGGCTCACCTCGTGAAGTGATTCCACAATTTGCTGCTGAAGAAGTTGTTGATTTAATCGTGATGGGTAGTCACGGGCATCAAGGATTATACGATTGGATTTTTGGAGAGACTATTGTGCATGTGCGCCATGCAGTGAAAGTGCCTGTTTTGGCTGTGAAATGAAGGGCTTTTTAGGGTTTATACTGAGGGGTTAAATATCCAATATCAAGTCATTACAAAATAGATAAACAAAACGCTCCAAGAGTTTTTTAAATCTCTTGGAGCGTTGCAATTAACTGACAATCAATAACTTACCAGTTTTCAAGCCCTAATAATTTCTTACCCAAATCATTGAGTTCCGCAGTTTCATACTTCGTTTGCTCCCAATTGCGAGGGTCGCCGGGGAAGGCATAGCCTTCGGGAGCTATGCGGTTGCGCCATGAATTAATACGCCATTCACGGAGTGCTGCATTATCTTCTTGAGCCGGCATCATCGAAATATATTGAGCCATACGAACTTTATCTTTTGACAAATTAGGGCGAATACCATGCGGTTGTGTGCTGTTGAATATCAATAAATCACCTGCTTCCATTTTCACTTTCACCAATTTATCTTGAAATTCGGTGACATCTGGTTTGAATCGGTTGCGGTCAGCAGGTTGCGTCAATTTCCATGTATCATATGTGCGAAACAGTTCAGGAATACATTGAAAACCGCCCATATTGACATCCATTTGGTCAGCCAAAGCCAATACGCCTTGCACATTTTGAGGGCGTGTTTCAGGGTCATAATCCCAATGGATAAAGCCTTTGTATTCAAATCCGGGACGGAGCGGGAAATTCAGATTCGCCCTATCAATCGTCACCCACAGCTTTTCAGTACCCCAAATATCTACAAAAGCGTCATAAACACGTTGTATTTGGCGATTATTCCACAAGTGTTGATTGTTATAAACCTCGACCATGCCAGTATTGGTCAGCTCCTTCATCTGCATTTCTGCGCGCGGTGGCGTGTACCACGTTTCAGGGTCATTGGGGTCTTTTTCTTCAAATTCCCATAAAAAATCCGCCGTCTTTTGAGCACTTTCCTTCGGAACAGCATTTTTGATAACGATATAACCGTTTTCAATCCAAAAATCCCAATCCTCTTCAGAGAGTACGCGCAAAGGCATACCATTTGAGCGATCGCTGAGTTTTTGAACGCTGCTTTTAGCAGTGGAGGGATTGCCCGGAATATCGGTATGGGCATTGTCAGGCACCATCGTCGGAGCCATTGTTTGAGCCATTGTCGGCGTCATGGTATTCTCATTCATTTCCATTGATTGTCAATTTATTGATTAAATAATGACACAAAATTAAGTGGGTTTCCAACTATAATCTATCACAATAATTGCCATTATTTGAACTATATTGATATTATTATGCCTTTATTTAAATCAGATTGTATATTTTTGAACAAATAAATAAAAAGAGTCGGTATGAAAATAGTATTTGAAGATATTAAACGCAATGTCAAGAGCTCATTTCGGATTTTAGTCAATCCACGATTGAATGATTTTTTTTATTGGCATTTTCATCCCGAATATGAAATTACATTTATTGAAGCCCCCAACGGTACGCGTCATGTAGGAGAGCATATTGGGCAATTTGAAAGCAGCGATATGGTTTTTATAGGCTCAAATATCCCGCATTTGAATTTTGATTATGGCATCAAAACCGATTATGAAAAAATTGTTTTACAAATAAAAGAAGATTTTTTGAAAACTGATTTTATCAATTCGCCTGAACTTTCCGCTATTCATGCTCTATTTGAAAAATCCCGCCATGCCGTTTGTTTTCACGGAGAAACGAAGGAAAATGTAGGAAAACGCTTGAAAAAACTGCATTTATTGC
The DNA here is from genome assembly GCA_043747725.1 of Saprospiraceae bacterium. Taxonomy (GTDB): domain Bacteria; phylum Bacteroidota; class Bacteroidia; order Chitinophagales; family Saprospiraceae; genus JAAFJT01. Next base: position 4,350 of record JAYTON010000353.1, on the reverse strand, counting down.
CTCATTTTGAGCAATTTATGGAAATACTGTCTATCTTTCAAGTACTGGCAACCAGTGATGAACAGTCATTATTACATCCAAAACCCTTTGAAAATCTGTACAATCGGAAAGAACAAATGCGCATCAAACAGTTGTACAAATTTATCGAAGACAATTATCAACGCTCAATCACCATCACCGAAGCAGCGCAATTGACCAACCTAACGAATGCCGCTTTCTGTCGCTATTTTAAAAAAATGACCCGCTTGACATTCACTGAATTTTTAAATCAATATAGAATTGACCAAGCGAAGAAGCTGCTTTTCATTGATAAAAATGTGACTGAAACATGCTACGAATGTGGCTTTGAAAGCCTGTCTTATTTCAATCGGATTTTTAAAAAAGTAGTGGGAGAGAACCCGATGGTATTTAAAAAACGGATTCGGCAGTGAAGGCGTTAAATAGGATTTAATACACTTTTTGAAAACAACCTTTCGAGGGCTTTAAAAATTGTCGAAAGGTTGTTCCTTCTGCCATTTCGTCAAAAATTCAATTCAAAAGTCCATAAATTTTCTACATTTACCCTTCTTATGATTGCCATAGGGAAAGGCAATTCATTTTTATAAAAAATTAAACTTCAATATTTTAAGTCGAAAGCATGTCAAATATAAACGTATCTGAAAAAGGGAAAAAATATGATGCTATCGTCGTGGGTTCGGGCATCAGTGGCGGCTGGGCTGCAAAAGAATTGACTGAAAAAGGGCTGAAAGTGCTGATGTTGGATCGAGGAAAACCCTTAGAACACATAACAGGCTACGCTCAATCCAATTTAGACCCTTGGGCATACGAGCATCGTGGACGCCGCACCCTCACTGAATTGAAAGAATATCCTATCCAAACGCGCAAGCCTTATTTTTCAGAAGTCACTAAAGACTATTGGTTCAAAGATATTGATGCACCTTATACCGAAACTAAGCGTTTTGACTGGTTTCGCCCTAATATCGTAGGTGGTAAATCCATTTTATGGGGGAGGCAATGCTATCGGTTGAGTCCAATGGATTTTGAGGCAAATATGCGTGAAGGGGTAGGAGCAGATTGGCCCATTAAATACGATGAAATATCGAAATGGTACGATTATGTTGAAAAATTCGTAGGTATTTCAGGTGAAAATATAGGTTTAGAGCATTTTCCCAATCAAATATTGTTGCCGCCAATGGATTTAAATATAGTCGAAAAATCCGTCAAACAAAGGCTAGAAAAGCAATTCAAAGACCGCTATATCACCATCGGTCGAGCCGCTAATCTGACCCGACCGCATAACAACCGAAGTAGCTGTCAATATCGCAATATGTGTATCAATGGTTGCCCGTTCAGTGCTTATTTCTCTTCGCAATCTGCTACTTTGCCGCCTGCAATGGCGACTAAAAAGTTGACAATTAGACCACATTCAATAGTCAACTCTATTATTTTTGATGAAAAAAAGCATAAAGCCAAAGGCGTTTTGGTAATTGATAGCGAGACCGGTGAGCGACATGAATTTTATTCAAAAATTGTGTTTTTATGCGCTTCTACTATTGGTTCTACTTGGATTTTGCTCAATTCGAGACCCCCTCAGTATTCCGAGGGTTTGGGCAATGCTACAGGCAATTTAGGACATTATTTGATGGATCACCAATCGCAAGTCGGTGCAAATGGCACTATCGAAGGCTTTGACGATAAATACCTTTTGGGTCGGCGTCCGAATGGTTTTTATATACCTCGCTATCGCAATATTGGCGATGATAAGCGTCCTTACAAACGAGGTTTTGGCTATCAAGGTGGCGCGTCAAGACAAGGCTGGCAACGCATTATCAGCGAATCGGGCTTTGGAGAAGACTTGAAAAATATCGCAACTGAGCCAGGAACATGGTCAGTAGGTGTATCTGCTTTTGGCGAATGTCTCCCTTATTTTGAAAATAAAATGACGTTGAACTCTAATTTAAAAGATAAATGGGGGCAACAGACTATCATTTTTGATGCAGAATTCAAGGAAAATGAACGTCTTATGAAGAAAGATATGAAAAATGATGCTATTGAAATGCTCACCGCTGTGGGTTGTAAAAATGTGAAATCGTATGATAATAATGCCACGCTTGGTGGCAGCATTCATGAAATGGGCACAGCTCGAATGGGTAATGACCCTAAGACATCAGTCCTCAATGCTCATAATCAAGTCCACGATTGTAAAAATATATTTGTTACCGACGGTTCGGCTATGGTGTCAACGGGCAGCGTGAATCCTTCTTTGACTTATATGGCTTTGACGGCGCGGGCGGTGGATTTTGCCGTGTCGGCTTTAAAGAAAGGGGAGTTGTGAAATTGAAAAAGGATTTTCTACTCATAGCAAAAGACGTTGCACCCCCTCAGTATTAGAGGCATTTGTTTTGTGTTTTTCCGTTTGCGGAGCACATTTCCAGCTGTCTGTAAAAAAAGTACTCAATTCTAAAATGCCTTAGTGCTTCTTTTTATTTAAGAAATTGAAAATTAATTATTTAAATTAATGTACAACCACCTAATGCGCCTTCCCAAACCGCCGCTTTTTATTCATCAATTCCACGCCTTTTTCAATGCCATAAGGTGACAATGGGAACATATCAAAAAGTGCATGGAGCGTTCTGACGGATTCAGAATTAATCCAATATTTCTGTTCCATCGGATTGAGCCAAATGATGCGTTCAAAGCGATTTTTCAAGGCTTGCCACGTTTGCATACTGCCTTTCGTTAATTCGTATGGCGACATATCAGCATCGCCAATGATGAAAACAGCGTAATTTTTATCCAATTTACAGAGAGATTCTATGTTTTCAAACTGAGTATGTGAGCGAAAGGCATCTTTATAAGCACCATCGTACAAAGTATTGTGAAAATAATACGATTTCAAATCATGCGCAAAACGCCGTTTCATTTTTGAAAACAGCTTTGTCACCGAGCCGACATAAGGCGACATCGACCAACCGCCGTTGTCAATCAACAAAATGACTTGCACTTTTTGCTCAACTTTTTCTTTTTCAAAAGGTAAAAAAATAGCCCCTTGCTTTGCGCCTTCTGAAATTGTCAAAGGAATATCCAAATACCGCTCGACGGATTCATCCTCAATGCCTTTGAGAAAAGCAAGGGCAACATCTATATTATTGTCTTGCAAAATGACTTGAGTATCTACAGGAAAAAAGTTGCTATCGCCCATAACCTTCCGTGCCATTTTTCCACCGCCTACACCACCTACTCGAATGCCACCCGCCGCCGCACCACCATGCCCATAAGGCGAAATGCCGCCCGTACCAATCCAATGACTGCCGCCTGCATGACGCCGTTTTTGCTGCTCTGCTACTTGTTTCATACGCTCCAAAAGCTCTTCCAATGAGATATTATTGTAATCGGCTGCTCGCTTAACGCTGTCAACTGTGGCCTCATCTACCCCCTTGGTTGCTTCGTCCCTCGCAATGACATCAGACCTGTTTGGGTCATCATTTTGCAAAATATCCTCGCCTGAGAGTATATTTTGAATATCATAAGTGGTTAAATGGACTTCATCGAGGAATTGATTGATGAGTTCGAGCGGATGAAGGGTTTCAATTCCGTCATTTTCTCTTTGATTGCGCCATTGTTTAAAGGTTTCGCTGCGAGCGATGGCAGCGTCTAAACTTTCGCCTTTTTTGATGTCAATATCTAAAAAATATTGGTAAAATGCCGTGGTGAAAGGTCCCATATCTTTGGGAGAATTAATCACAATGCCTTTTAAAACCAAATACAAATCGCCCAAAGTATTGACAAGACCCCGTTCCAAGCTTTTTTTAAGCAACAACAAAGTCCTGACATCGCCTGACAGCTTGTTATCTCTCAAATATTGAGGCAGGCTAATGAACATGGAAGCGTTGTTTAATTTTCAATAAATCCGTTTGCGATTTGATGAGGACGCCCATCGCTTCTTTTTTATCAATTTTATGCATCGCTTCATCCAATGAAAAATTCTGTAAATATTTGAGCCAGTGCAATATTTCACGTGTAGCAGGAGCGCGTTCCAAGCCTATTTTACGCAATTGATAAAACAAATTGATGCTTTTTTCAAGCAAAACACCTTCTACTTTCGGAAAATGCTTTCGCACAATCGCCTCCATCATGAGTGGTTCGGGGAAGCTGATATAGTGATAAATGCATCGCCCTTTGAAGGCTGTTGGCAACTCCTGCTCCCGATTGCTCGTGATGACGATGGTTGGCATATTCACTTCGCTCACCTCGATGACTTTGCCGGATTCGGGCATTACAAATTGGCGATGACTCAAGGCAAACAGCAAATCATTAGGGAATTCCCTGGGTGCTTTGTCAATTTCATCA
>JAYTON010000352.1:0-12489 GCA_043747725.1 Saprospiraceae bacterium | reverse complement strand
AAAAATCTATTCATACTAAGGGGGGTATTTTCATCATACATATTTTCATTTTCCTCAATCGGATTACTCTTGTTGGGTTTTTTTTTATCAGTGGCATTTTCCAATATTTTGACTAAAAAATATTGCCCCACTGTTTCGGGTCGCGTTTTTTCATTGAGGAATTTCGGAGTCATGTTCGTAACGGAAAATGTATTGCCCGTTTGGTCATATTTCAGATTAAAATTAGCTTCTTGCAGCTCTGCCAAACCTTTTTCATCGGTCAATAGCCAATCTCCGATTTCTACTTGATTGATACTATCTTTGGATTGCACAACACGTTGAGCATAAAAATGAAGCGAACTTGTAATAGGGTATTTATAGGTAAAAAATTTATTTTTTTCCACTTTCTCATGTTGAATAATCAGCCCCACTTCACTCCCTTCTTGATATTTTAATAATTGTCTATAAAAATATAAACTCGCAAAAGTATTGATAAATAAGGCAGTACGGATAATTGAAAAAAATATTTGCTTCTTCTGAAAAGCTGAAATGATGAAAAGTGTCGTAAAAAATGCTGTGATACTGAGGGGTATGTCGCCTGTAGGAAAAACATAAAGCATGATTAAAAAAGGCAATGCCCACATAGCAGTTATTAAAAACCATTGAACCCCATTCAAAATTTTACCACCTATCCAATCCTTTTTTTCATACAAAATGGCATATAAAAATCGGGCTGTTATCACCGCCGCCAAAGGGTAAAGTATGAAAACATAATGCGGCAGTTGATAGTTAGAAGTGCCTAAACTGATATACCCTAATATGAATCCGCCAGTCGTTATAAACTCTTGATTTTCAACGAGTTGTGTCTTTTTTGCGACATTTAAAATAGAGGCAATCAAACCGCCTATAAAATATAAGATCCAAGGGGCAAATGACCAAAACATCATTTCAAAAAGATATGAAAAATAGACAGCGTTGTGCCATTTGTTCTCGCCCGTGATGCGCCCGAAACTTTGAGTCCAGAAGAAAAAACGCAAACCCGAAGTACCCGTTTTACCATCAATCACTTTTTCAGGATGCAAATCAAATTGCTGATACAAGCCAATACACATCGGCAACAAAATCAAACCGATGACCACCAAACCCCACAAATATTCGATACGGAGAAAATTTTTATATTCTTTTTTGAAAATAAAATGCGCCGTAAAAGCCAATGCAGGAACAATCAAAGCCACAGGCCCCTTCGCAAGCATACCGAATCCGATGCTCACAAACCCCAGCAAAAAATGAGTCCATTTATTAGATAAAAATGCCGCCGCCAACTGCCAAAACGTGAAAGCCACACAACCCATTAATAAAGTATCTGTGCGGCAATCGTTGGTAATTAAAAAAAGTGCTTGAGAGGTGGCGAGTACAAGAGCAGCGAATTTTGCTGTTGTTTCATTATAAAAAAGCTGTGTAAAGCGATAAGTTGAATAAATAGCGATAAAAGCGAACAAAATGGAAGGCAATTTATAGGCAAAATTGCCCACGCCAAATATTTTTATGCTCAAAGCTGATAGCCAAAAGAGCAACGGCGGCTTATCGAGATAGTCCTTGCCATGTTCATAAACTTGTAGATAACTGCCTGATTCCAACATCTCACGGCTTATTGCAGCATACTGGGCGGCATCAATATCCATGACGTTTACGCTGATACCCAAACCATACACGATAAATGTGAACCCTATTAATTGCCAAAACTGCTTGTCGGTCATTATATTTTAATTGATTGAATGTCTAATGGACTACAAAGAAAAAGAAAACCCCTCAGTTTTCACGTAAAAACTGAGGGGTCAGGCTGCAATAATTCAAAAAAATTAAGCAGGTTTTTCTTCTTCTGCTTTGCTGGTGAGGTCGTCCACTTTGCCAGACACTGCATTCTTCACATCGGCTACTTTATCTGATACAGCCTCTTTGACGTCAGCTACTGTGTCTGCCACAGCGTCTTTAGCGGCTTCAAATTTTTCAGACAAGTGCAAATCCGCCATTTTTTCAGAAACAGCACTTTGAACATCCGCAACAGTTTCAGACACAGATTCTTTCACATCTGCAACTTTGTCAGCTACTGCATCTTTCGCTGCTTCAAATTTGTCAGCCACTTGATTTTTGATGTCCTCAAGATTGAAATCATCCATTTTGTCAGCGACAGCAGTTTTAGCAGCGTCAAATTTGTCAGTCACTTGATTTTTGATGTCATCAAGGTTAAAATCATCCATTTTGTCAGCGACAGCTTCTCTCGCTTGATCAACCATTTCAGCAGCCTTGCCACCGAAGATTCTTTTGATAAATTCGAATGCCATGTTTTTTTTGTCATTTTACCCCTTCAACCTCTGCTTAATAAACAGATAAGCATGAAGAGCTTTTTATAAAAATTGATTTCCGCAGTTTATGATCTTTTAAAATCATAAAGTACCGCAAATGTTGTAAAAATAATTGATTTTTACAAGCAACTTGTTTATTATCTTTTTGTGAAATCGCTAAAAACAAAAAACCTACAAACGTATATTCGTTTGTAGGTTGAGTTGCCCTACTTTGTAGCGTGAGAGGGGCTCGAACCCTCGACCTCAGGATTATGAATCCTGCGCTCTAACCAGCTGAGCTACCGCGCCGTTTTTTGCGAGCGCAAAGGTACAAAAATCTTTTGTGTTAAGAAATAGATTGCAGCGCTTTTTTTTACATTATTGTAAAAAAAGATGGTAGAGACTTTTGAAATTTAAATAATACAAAAAATAGCATCCGAGTGAACGAAAGTCAAATTAAAAAATTGATTTTAAAGATGGAAACATGTAATTTTGGGAGTGAAATATGTTTTTACACATTAAGCATGTAGAATGCTTAAAAAAAAGAAAGCAGCCCTCGTTTTTTTAAATAATTTTAAAGATGACTAAACATCTCTAAAATTTTACTTTTTTTTCATACATTCTAGTGAGGGTTGATTTCGGGGGCTGCCACTTCTTTTTTAAACATATTGAGTCATCAAACCGCAATCAAAACGCCACCCCTCAGTATTTCGCTGCCTACCGCATTATTTTTTTATGAAATTATTATAAAATAAAAATTAATTTCCAGTATTAAAATATAAACCATTGAAAATCAATGTTTTGCAAATTGTAACGAAAGTTAATGAATTTTTTTTAAAATAAAAAAAGCGACCCCTTGGAAGGCGTCGCTTTTTTTATTTTTTAATCTACTGATTTTGTTGGTTAAAGAAGAGCAAGTTTTCAGTTTTAAGTTCTCAAAGTGACGAATGACCTAATATTGTCCTCCTTGCTTCTACCATTTTCTTGGCAATTGTTTTGTAATAATCTGACAAAGATAATACGTTTGTAATAAATTCCAAAATTTTTAAATATAAATTATTTGCCAATTATTTACAAAAGCACTTCTGATGCACCCCAGCCATATCTCTCTTGATATTCGTTTTTAAAATGCTTCACATCTGGGTGGCGGCGCAAGCGGGCATGTATCAACTCTTTCAACCGCCCTTTACCAACGCCATGTATAATAAACACACGTTTTATACCCAAACGCAATGCTTTAGACAAAAAATTTTCAAAAACTTGTAATTGTATATTGATAATTTCTTGATTGCTCAAAGTATGCGGATCGTTGTGTAAAAGCTCAATGTGTAAATCTATTTCGTTGATAAACGTGGCGTATTCAGTCACATCTGCTACAGGGTCATATTGCCTTACATTGTCATTTTTTTGAGCAATAGCTTTCTTAACTCTTATCATATTTTGAGTATATTTTTTTAAATCGTCATTCGATTTTTCATCCGTACCCAATTTTTCAAAAAGCGTAAAATCATACAATTCACGATTTAAAAAAGAAGATAAATGTAAGTTTTTTAAAAATTGTTTTGTCTTGATTTTCAATGTTTTAAATTGCCTTTCGCCGACCCCCTCAGTATAAATGGGTGAAATGGAGATGTCTGCTTCGGGTGCATCATTGATGTCATCAAAAAGAATTTCACCTAAGTTGTCAAAGCTCGCTGTTGCTAATTTTCCATTTTTAGAAAATTTTATTTCACCTAAAATGACCCAATCCAATTCGTAAAGAATATCGGACGCTGTATCATTGAGTAATAAAATATTCAATTTTTCTATTTCGCCATCTGCTTTTTTAATAGCTTCAAAAGATAAATGGATACCTGAATTTGAAAAAAGTGGTTTTTGAGGTGTTATATTGAGGGAAGGAGGCGTTTTGAAATCTGCTTTTTCTTTTTTCGCTAAATGCGGGTATTCGTTCTTAATTTGTTGAAAATCATTATTTTGTACATAGTTTTCTTCTTTAATAAGATCTTCCTCAAATGCAGGGATTTCCATATCCACATTGTCCAGATGCACCATCACCATACCATCGCCGAGGTTCGCCTTGACGATGCCTGAGTCGGGAGTTCTCAAAAATTTTACGCGTGTACCAATTCCTAAAGTCATATCTGAATGTGTTAAAAATGTGAAAGTATGAAAGTGCTTGAAAAGTTTTCTTGAAAAACCTATACATTTTCAAAAAATGAGAAGACTTTTGCATTTTCTTTTAAAATAATTATCATTCATCAATAAAATGTCATTTGACAACCATCACCTTATAATGAATATTCTCCTAATTGGTAGTGGCGGACGCGAACATGCATTGGCTTGGAAAATGCGTCAAAGTCCGCTTTGCGATAAACTTTTTATTGCACCCGGCAATGCAGGCACTGCGTTGGTAGGTGAAAATATAGCATTGGAAAGCCTTGATTTTCAAGGTATTAAGCATTTTATTTTGTCTAATAAAATTACTTTAGTCGTAGTTGGTCCTGAAGAGCCTTTAGTAAAAGGTATAACAGATTTTATAAAAAATGATAAAGAAATAGGTGATACAATCGTGGTCGGACCCTCTGGACAAGGGGCGATGCTTGAAGGTTCCAAAGCATTTTCTAAGCATTTTATGATGAAACAAAATATTCCGACGGCGGCTTATCGAGATATTACGCATATTACTGAGGGGGTGGAATTTTTGAAAACACTGCACCCGCCTTATGTGCTAAAAGCTGATGGATTAGCTGCAGGCAAAGGTGTTTTGATTCTCGACGATTTTGATGAAGCTGTGGAAGAGTTGAAAACGATGTTGAATGGTAAATTTGGTACGGCAAGTGCAAAAGTGGTAATTGAGGAATTTTTAAGTGGTATCGAGTTTTCCGTTTTTGTTTTGACCGATGGCGAATCTTACAAAATTTTGCCCGTTGCTAAGGATTACAAGCGCGTGGGAGAGGGTGATACGGGCTTGAATACGGGTGGTATGGGTGCTGTTTCGCCGGTGCCGTTTGTGGATGCAGCGATGATGCAGAAGGTGGAAGAGCGAATTATTAAGCCGACGATTGCAGGATTTAAATTACAAAACATTGATTATCAAGGTTTTGTGTTTATCGGGCTTATTAGCGTTGGTGGCGAACCTTTCGTAATTGAGTATAATTGCCGTCTGGGAGATCCTGAAACGGAGGTCGTGATTCCGCGTTTGAAAAATGATTTAGTGAATATTTTTAAAAAACTCGGAGAAGGCAAACTGAATGAAGTGGTAATTGAAGAAGACCCGCGCACTGCTACTACAATAATGCTGGCGGCTGACGGCTATCCGGGTGATTATAAAAAAGGAGATGCGATTGATTTGCCAATAATAGCTTCGGACGATTCAATGGTGTTTCATGCAGGAACACAACTTATTGATAATCAATTGGTTACAAATGGGGGGCGCGTTTTGGCAATTACATCGTTAGGATTGGATATACCTTCAGCTATAAAGATTTCGAATAAAAATGCAGAAGCGATTCAATTTAAAGGAAAATATTACCGCCGAGATATAGGCTTAGATTTGTTAAAATGATAGATGTGACTTTCTACAAAAAGAAAACCCTCGCAACGAGTGCAAGGGCTTCTAACCCAAACAAATAAACACAAAAACTATCTTTAATCAAAAATGATTGTATCGTTAATAAAAATTCAATGGATCAGTTTTAATTAGATACCGATTTATGAATTTATAATTACAAAAGTAAGCCTTTTGTTTTAAAATTACAATGGGAACGTAATTTTTTTTTATTTGTTCCAACATTATTTTCATTTTATAAATAAATTTGGGGTAGTCCTATAAATGTAATGGTGTAAAAAATAAATACCAAATATTGATAATCAATTAGTTATAAATATTATATTTTAACTTTCATAAAATCAAACCTTTTAAGGTTGAATTCAATCAAAAAAAATAACCTAAATCGTCATAAAATCGTTTCTAATAAAATATTATAAAAATTTGATTTTGTAATAGACTGATATTCAATAGCTAATTCACCATTACTTTTTTAGGACTACCTTTTTTAGATATTCAAGAGCATAAATTTACAATAATTCAAAAATATTACCCAAAACTGTAATGAAATTTTTATTTTTATAAAGAAATGGAACTTGCATACGGCTCATTTTGTTTAAAAGATGCTTGAAAATATTTATTTTCAAGAGTTAAAGAATCTTATACATTATAATATACGCTATGTACATTGATATTCTTTGTTTGGCAGCAACAGCTTACGGTTTTTTTCTCGGATTTAAAGAAGGTATCGTCAATACCGTATTTCGGACGCTTTCTATTTTTATCGCGATGATGGCAGCTTTTAAATTTTCTCCTTACATGACCGAAATGCTGGAGAAAGGTTTTGAGATTGATAATCCTTTGATGTTTATCCTTGGTTTTATCGTGACTTTTTTCGTTGTGTTGTGGCTCTTGAGATTTGCTGGTAATTTGGTAACTCAAGGTATGGAAGTAGCACATGTCAATTTGCCCAATCAAGTAGTGGGCGGTGGCGTTTTGGCATTCATATTTGTTGTTATTTTTAGTATTACTTTATGGTTTGCCAATGGTGCGCAGATGATTAACCCACAGACAAAATTCCAATCTGTAACATATCCCTATTTGGAGCTATTGCCAGATAAAACATTTTCTTTTTTGGGCAATATGAAGCCGTCATTTCAAAAATTTTTTCAAAAGACCAATAAAGTGATGGATGATGTACAGAAAGGTGGAGTGAAAAAGACAGAGACGAAATCAGATATTTACGACATCAAAGATAATACTATTCAAAATACACCGCCACCAGCTAAGAATCCTTACGACAACAGTTACCAACCGGAAGAGAAATAATTTTCAATTTTTATATTATTATTTTATGACTCAAACAAAACGTTATTTGGTTACATCAGCTTTGCCTTATGCTAATGGCCCTTTGCACATTGGGCATTTGGCTGGTGCCTATATTTCGGCTGATATATTTGTGCGCTATTTACGCTTGAAAGGTGAAGATGTGGTGTGGGTTTGTGGCTCCGACGAACATGGCGCGGCTATCACTGTGCGGGCGATGAAAGAAGGTTTGACACCTAAGGAAATTATAGATAAATATGATGCGATGTTCCGCAAAGCCTTCGATGGCATGGGTATCTCTTTTGATATTTTTCACCGAACCAGTGAACCACTGCATTTTGAAACGTCGCAAGATTTTTTTAGGCAATTGTATAAAAATAATGAGTTTGAAGTCATTGAAAATGAGCAATATTTTGACGAAGAAAAGCAGCAATTTTTAGCTGATCGATATATTATTGGCACTTGCCCTAATTGTAAAAATCCTGATGCCTATGGCGATCAATGTGAAAGATGCGGTTCAGCTCTTAGTCCTAATGATTTATTAGAGCCAATTCGTTCTACACTTTCAGGGTCACAGCCTATAAAAAAATTGACAAAGCATTGGTATTTGAAGCTAAATGAGTATGAAAACTGGTTAAAACGTTGGATTACTGAGGGGGTGTTGGAACATGAAGACCAATCAAGTGAAAAAACGCATAACCCATCAGATTGGAAAAACCACGTAATGGGGCAGTGCAAATCATGGCTTGAAGGCGGCTTGCATCCGCGGGCGATGACGCGCGACCTCGATTGGGGCATTCCTGTACCGCCTGAAATAGATGAAACGGGTAAGAAAAAACTCTACGTTTGGCTCGATGCACCGATTGGCTATATTTCAGCCACCAAACAATGGGCGATTGACAAAGGGCAACCCGATTTATGGAAAAAATATTGGCAGGATAAAGATTCTAACCTCATTCATTTTATTGGTAAAGACAATATTGTTTTTCATTGCTTGATTTTTCCAGCTATTTTGAAAGAGCATGGTGGTTATGTGTTGCCTCAAAACGTACCTGCTAATCAGTTTATGAATTTGGAAGGGCGTAAGATTTCGACTTCCAAAAATTGGGCGGTTTGGGTGCATGAATATTTAGAGGATTTTGAAGGCAAACAAGACGAATTGCGCTACAATATGATTAAGAATATGCCCGAACAACAAGATTCCGAATTCACTTGGAAGCGTTTTCAAGAGACTAATAATAATGAATTAGTAGGCAATTTGGCGAATTTTATCAACCGCGTTCTCGTTTTGACGCATAAGTTTTTTGAAGGAAAAGTACCGCCGCTAACCGTTCAAACAGTGGCTTCGAGTGAAAATCAAACCGAGCAGGTTGACCCCTCAGTAGAAATGGGCAAATTACTCGCAGGTTTGGAAAAAATAGGTCATCATATCGAAGCCTACGATTTTAGAGGGGCATTACAATCTCTCATGGATATTTCTACGCAAGGCAATCAACTTTTACAATTCAATGAACCTTGGAAAAAATTTAAAACGGATGAAGCAGCCGCTGGCTCTGTTTTAAATTTAGGTCTTCAAATTGTAAATGCATTGGCTGTTGCGAGTCAACCATTTTTACCATTTATGTCTGATAAATTGTGTAAAATATTGAATATCAATGGATTACAAAATGGAGATTGGCTTAAAATGTTGGAAAAATTAAAAAATAATCAACCTTTAATTGAAGCAGGTCACCAACTCAATGAGCCGCAACATCTTTTTACGCGCATACTTGACGAAACGATTGACGCTCAAATAAAAAAATTAGAAGATACGGATATGAATAATAATCAACAAATTGTTGAAAATCCTGAACCTGTGGAAGAAGTTGAAATCGATACCCCCCCTCAGTATTTACCCGTCAAAAATGAAATTATTTACGATGATTTTGATAAAATTGACATCCGAACGTGTACAATTCTGACGGCTGAAAAAGTAGCGAAGACTGATAAACTCTTGAAACTGACGATTGATTTAGGCTTTGAAACGCGCACGATTGTATCAGGTATTGCTTTGCATTTTAATCCAGAAGATATTATCGGGCAGCATGTTTTAGTGGTGACGAATCTCGCACCGCGTAAATTAAAAGGCATTGAATCTAACGGAATGATATTGACTGCGGAGAATGCAGAAGGCAAATTAGGCTTCGTCAGCCCACCTGAAGGTTGGATGAATGGATCGAATGTGAAATAAACTATATTTTCTAAAAAAGCGTTTTAGTGTGGTTAGCAAAATATCCTAACATAAAAAAAATAAATGCGCGGTTCATTACAAATAGCTCGATTATTCGGCATTCCTGTTTTTGTCCATTGGTCATTTTCATTCCTTTTGTTTTTCATTATTTATATTGGAAAAAGTAGAAATGGCGGATGGGAATTCATTGCTTTTATGGCGTTATCCGTTATGGCGTTGTTTGCCTGTGTCGTGTTACATGAGTTTGGTCATGCTCTTTCTGCTCGCTACTTTGGTGTGCGCACTCAAGATATTACAATTTTACCCATCGGCGGCGTGGCGCGTTTGGATAGGTTGCCTGAAAAACCGATTCAAGAGTTTATAGTGGCTATTGCGGGACCAGCGGTAAATGTGGTGATTTGTATTTTATTAGGTTTGGTATTGTTTGTATTTTATGATTTACCTCTGGGTCTGAGCGAAATGGTTTCGGGGGAAATAAACGAAATTATTACTAACCCTTTAGTCAGTTTCTTGGCAACCTTGATGCAAGCCAATTTTTGGCTCGTGATATTTAATATGATGCCTGCTTTTCCGATGGATGGTGGACGGGTTTTTCGAGCGTTGTTGTCTATGCGTTTTGGGCGTACGTGGGCTACGAAGATAGCATCTATTCTCGGTCAAATTATAGCGGTCGGTTTTTTAATTTTTGCTTTATTGCCCTTATTTAAGAGTATTATACCTGCCACCACGCTTGTTGGAGAGCTTCTTTTAAAGAAAGATTGGAGCTTTCAGCCTGTTTTGGCTTTCATTAGCGTTTTTATAGTTTATACTGCGCGCAATGAATATCGCCAAGTGCGGATGGATGAAATTTTGAAAAGGCATACCATTGGTAATATTTTACGCCCTTATTTTACGCGTTTGAAAACAGGCGATTTGATTCAAACTGCTATTAGCGAAATGAAAAAAGGCACTGAAAACAACTTTTTAGTGTTTGATGATAGGGACATACTGAGGGGTATCCTTCAAGAAGAAGACATAATAGATGCAGCGAAAAATAAGCATTTCGACGCCATCGTTTTCACGTATATGACGCATGAGTTTCGGATTGTTACACCTTATGAGAGTATCAAAGAAGTCTATTATCGAATGCTGCAAAGTGGGCAATATATTATGCCTGTTATGAAGGAGGATACGCTGATTGGAGTAGTGGATATGCGCATGTTAGAGAATTTTATCCAATCGCATGAAACAAAAAAAATAATTTAAGGATACTTTGAAATAAAAAATCCGCAACGTGTCAAAGCAGTTGCGGAGTTTTTTTGTTTATAATAAACTGATTTTCAATTCATTATAACTTGCTGCAAGTTATGTCGACTATATTATTATTACTTTTTTTCTGCATTCAAAACAGCTACCACTTCATTCGTCACATCCAACTTCTCATTAACATAAAGAAACGGGCTGCCACCATTTTTTGAATAGCTCACCACAAAATCAAACCCTTTTTCTTTTTGAAGATTAGCTAAAATAGAGGTTAATTTTTTTTGCAATTCTTCATTGAACTTAGCTGTTTCTTCCATCAAATCTTTTGAACGCCGATCGCGGTCAGCACCTAAGCTTTGTTGCCTTTGCATGAGTGCTTTTTCTTCTTGTTGAAGCTGTGCAGGAGGTACTGTTCCAGTTTGCGCTTTTTGCTGAAATGCCACCATATCTTTTTGCAGTTGCATGCCTTTAGATTCTAAAGAAGAGGCTAAATTTCTTTCTTTTTGTTCAAAATTTGCTTTTTGTTGTTTGAAATAAACATATTTATCTTGAAGAGAATCAATATTGACATAAGCAATTTTTGCACCTGCCAAAGCAGCGGTTTGTACCGCCGAAGGCTCATCTTTTGCCGTTGATACTGAGGGGGTGCCGGCGTTCGGATTTTTACAATTTGAAAAGCATAAACTGATAATTGTCAAAAATAATAAAGGTACTTTTTTCATCAATGTATTTGTTTTAATATGTAAAGTATTGAAAATAAGGAATTTATTTATTATTAATTTTAGGGCATTTTAAATCACCAAAGTAATATAAGATACTCACTGTTAAAAAAGTGTACATATCATTGTCTTTTTTAGTTCCTCTTTGACGCCCTACTTGCCCTAATTTCCGCCCTTCTGCATCGGGTAAAGATGGATCGGAAAGGGCAACTGCTACTGGTCCATTGGCTTTGCGAAGGTCATTCATGTTAGGATAAACTTTACTGACATCATCTAAATAATCTGTGAACAACTTTCGGGCACTGATTTCTATATTCATACTCCACTCTTCATTGAAGGCGATTTTAAAACCACCACCATAAACTAAACCCATTTGAGTAGTATAATATTCTTCGCCTCTAAATTGCCCCTCAGTACCAAGCGGACGCAAATTATACCATTTATCTTCATATTTTGCTCTTGGATTAAAATTAAAAACATTAATACCTAAGAAAAGATAGGGTGAAAAATGCTGATTGCGATCGAAGTAATTATAAGGTAAGAAATTGAATTCCATTTGGGCTGCACCATCCACAATCATGGATTTGAAACGCAGATTGCGTTGGAGTTCGTACTTGTTATTTGAATTTTTATCATCAGCACTTATAGTACCATAATTAGCCGACATCTTTAAACATATTCTATCATTAAAATTAAATCGGGCGATTGCACTGGCAGCTAAACCCGGATGCATGATGTTAAAATTAGTATTTAAATCGCCAAAATAATGCGAAACGCCTATGCCTCCACCGGCTTCCCAACCGCGCTGCGCTGAAAGATTATGGGTTAAAAATGTAGCTGTTAAAATAAAAAAAAGAATTTTTTTCACTGTTATGAGTTTTAGTTCACTGTTGTTGATTATAATTTCCCTCAAAATATCGCTTTGAGTTACCAAAAATCGTGCAAAGCTACTGAAAAACGCATAATCATGCTTGTTTCTTATCCTACGGCGTATTTTTTTAGAATTTATGCGAATATTGGGTTAAAAGAGCCAAAAAAGTAAAGCGGTAGCGATAGCCCCAAAGATGTGAGTAATTAAACCGTTTGTAGCTCTAACTTTAGAAG
>JAYTON010000351.1:0-2294 GCA_043747725.1 Saprospiraceae bacterium | reverse complement strand
AATGGGCTTCAAGGAAATAGAGCAACCCTTTAGAGCCGAGATATAAGATTGCTTCGTTTCCTCGCAATGACAACTCGTTCTTCGAAATGACTACTTGCTTAGGGTACACAACCTCATCGAAACATAAACCGTAATTAATAGTGTATGGCAAGTGTCAAATTGTTTTAATTGATAAAAAAGGTTTTATTAAAGGTAAAGATAAATATGAATTTCAAAAATTTTGACATTTTTTGTTTTAAAATGAATTTTAATTTGTAAAATTGTCCGTATAAATCAAAAAAAATCAAACTTCTTTTATTCAAAATCAGTATATTTGAACAAAATGTCTATTCATTTGTAATAATCGTTAAGAAATGAAAATACGAAATCTTATCATCATACTATTGCTGCCTTTTGTTTCGATGGCGCAATCTCGCCTTAGCCAAGACGCCAAAGGTATTATTTATGACCATGAAGGCGTCTTCGATATGCGTATTCATACGCATGGCTGGACGGTGGGCTATCAAATCGGTAAAATAAGGTCATATTATAAAACCACTTTTTATAATTTCGAATTAGGCGAACTTCGGCATTACAAAGAGACACGCAAATCCACCGATTTTTCAAGCATTTCTCCAAGCAACGGCTTCCGTTCTTACACGTTTGGTAAGCAAAATTATGCTTTTGTACTGAGGGGGGGCATGGGTCAGAAAAGATATTACACTGAGAAGGCGTCTAAAAATGGCGTGGCTGTCGCGTTGACTTATTCAGGTGGTTTGACTGCTGCATTAATAAAACCCTACTACCTTGAAATAGGCGGTGCGCGTGATGGTTCGCTCGGTACGGCTATGAAATACACGCCTGAAAATGCTAAACTTTTCTTAGATCCTTATAGAATCCATGGCAAAGGCAATTTGCTAAAAGGTGTCGGTGAAACGAAGATAATTCCAGGCGTTCATGGTCAAATTGGCGTTCATTTAGATTGGGGTGCTTTCGATGAATTTTTGAAAGCCGTTGAAGTCGGTATTATGCTTGATGTTTTTCCTAAAAAATTGCCTATTATGATTACAGAAGAGAACCGCCCATATTTTATGAACCTTTATGTATCTTTGCAGCTTGGTAAGAGAACTTAAAATGGTTATTACATTATTTTTCAAACAAATCATTTGAGATTTGTTAAAATATTTATATAGAAAATATGTTTGAACTACCCATCGCAGAATCCAAACCCACTCGTCAGGCACGTCCTGATTGGTTGCGTGTAAAATTACCTATTGGTGAGGATTTTAAGAAAGTTAGAAATCTGGTTGATACATACAATCTTCATACTATTTGCCAAAGTGGTAATTGCCCTAACATGGGTGAATGTTGGGGTGCAGGAACAGCCACTTTTATGATATTGGGCAATACTTGCACGCGGTCATGTTCTTTTTGCGCTGTCAAAACGGGTCGCCCCAATGAATATGATGAAGATGAACCGCGTCGCGTAGCAGAAGCCATTAAACTGATGGGCGTTAAACATGCGGTCATTACGAGCGTTAATCGCGATGAATTGAAAGATAGAGGGGCGGAGATTTGGTTTCAAACCATCATCAATGTCAAGGAGTTATCGCCACAAACAACGATTGAAACATTGATTCCCGATGTGAAATCAAATTGGGAAGCCTTGGAACGCATGATATCAGGTGGTCAAGAAGTTGTTTCACACAATATGGAAACAGTCGGCAGGCTCTACCGTAAGGTACGTCCACAAGCTAAATACGAGCGCAGCCTTGAGCAAATCAAGCGCACCAAAGAGTATGGCAAACGTACTAAAACGGGTATTATGCTCGGTTTAGGCGAGTTAAAAGAAGAAGTTTATAAAGCGATGGATGACCTTGTTGTAAATGGCTGCGATGTTCTCACATTGGGTCAATATTTACAGCCTACTAAAATGCATATTGAAGTTACAGAATTTATCCACCCAGATATATTTGCTGAATATAAAGAAATTGGCTTGGCGAAGGGCTTCAAATTTGTAGAAAGTGGTCCATTGGTTCGTTCTTCTTATCATGCGGAAAGACATCTTTAGAGTTGAGAATTATGAGTTATGAATTTGTGATGTGTTAAACTCATAACTCATAATTCTCAAGCACAACTCAAACCATCACCGCCTCACCTTTAATAATACCGCTTTTCACTAAATACTCAGCGATTTGTACGGCATTTGTAGCAGCCCCTTTTCGGAGGTTATCAGCCACCACCCAAAGGTTAAGGGTTTTAGGTTGAGATTCATCGCGGCGGATTCTGCCGACGAAAACTTCATCGCGGTTGTG
>JAYTON010000350.1:0-9269 GCA_043747725.1 Saprospiraceae bacterium | reverse complement strand
AATTATAAATCAACTACTTATACCCCTCAGTATTAAGAATTAAATACAATTTGTTTTATGTATAATGGTAAAAAAGTCATCGTTGTGATGCCTGCTTACAATGCGGCTAAGACGTTGGAGAAAACTTATAATGAAATACCCTTTCCTTTGGTGGATGAGGTGGTGCTTTGTGATGATGCGAGTAAAGACAATACCAAAGATTTGGCGCGCGCAATTGGCATTCGCCACGTGATTGTTCATGAAAAAAATAAGGGTTATGGCGGCAATCAAAAATCATTGTATAATAAGGCGTTGGAATTGGGCGCTGACATTGTGATTATGCTCCACCCCGATTATCAATATACGCCGAAATTGATTCCTGCAATGGTGAATATACTTGGGGATGAATTATATCCAGTGGTATTAGGGTCTCGGATTTTAGGGAAAGGTGCACTCAAAGGCGGCATGCCTATCTATAAATATATTGCGAATCGCTTTTTAACATTGGTTCAAAATCTCTTAATCAACTATAAATTATCGGAATATCATACAGGCTATCGCGCTTTTTCGAGCGAAGTACTGAGGGGTATTGATTTTAATACCAATTCCGATGATTTTGTATTTGATAATGAAATGCTGTCTCAAATCGTGTATGCGGGCTTCGATATTGCGGAGGTGACTTGCCCGACGAAGTATTTTGAAGAAGCGTCTTCAATAAATTTTGCGCGAAGTTCTAAATATGGCTTAGGTGTTTTGAGGGTCTCCTTTTCACATTTTTTTCAACGCGTGGGGTTAGCCAATTTTAAAATGTATCAAAAGCCTACTTAAAAAACATGAAAATGAATTACAAGTTTCAAATTACAGATGGTGAGTTTTCCGATGTCGAATAATGGTTCATTGTTATTGAACAATAGCCTTATAAACCAATAACTTATCATTATTTTGAACAATAAAATACAAGTCTTTATCCCCTACTTTCACTTTAGCAATATCCCGCACTTGCCCTCTAATTTTAAAACCAGATTGACGGAATGGCGTTGGCTCGAAGCCGCCTTTATTGTCCCCCCTCAGTATCAGACCATAATTGGCATCCATGCGCCCAATTTCAGGTTTTGCTTCAAAGAAATTACCGCCGATGAACAAATCAATCGTCCCATTTTTATCAAAATCATCGGCTAAAATGCCGTAGGTCGGGGATAATTGTGCTTCAAAAGGGAGAGGCTTGAAAGTAAAAGTACCGTTGCCGTTGTTCATCACTACGCCCGTTTCTACGGTATGCACTTCATATTTCAAGGCTTTACTCAATTGTTCGGCAGTAAGGACTTGTTGAATGGTTTGGTCGGCATATTTTTTATATTCCAAGTACTTTTTCTTCATAATTGGCATCTGAGACGATAAATCATGCCGCAAAACACACGGGTAGAGCTTGTCGCCTTCATACGTGCATATCAATTGCTCCTGCGAACCATTGCCATCAAAATCACTGTAATACATGGTCAATGGATACTGAGAGGTAGCTCGAAAACGGCTATTCGAACCTAAATTACCCACTACAAAATCCATATCACCGTCTTTATCAATGTCCAGCGGTTTTATCACATTCCAAAGACCATTTGTTTTTTCTAAGCCATCCGTTTTAGTGATATTGGTTAATTTTCCACCATCATTTCTGAAAATAGAAACAGGCATCCATTCGCCTACAACTACTAAATCCAAATCTTTATCGCCATCAATATCTGTCCAAACGGCATCCGTTATCATGCCTAACTGTCGAAGTTCGGGTGCTACCTCATTCGTGCCGCCTTTGAAATGCCCTTGACCATCATTGATTAAAATAAAACCACCGACAGGTTTGCCATAAAAATTAGGATATAAACGCCCGCCTACGAACAGGTCGAGGTCGCCATCGCCATCAATATCTGCTGCCCGAATGACGGACGTCGCAAAGTCTTTATCGCTAAATGCTTGTACATCGCGCTTAAAATGCCCTTTTCCATCATTTTTATAGAGTCTATCACCCAGCATTCGCCCATCACTACCACCCGAAGCCACAATCAGGTCAAGGTCTTTATCGCCATCCACATCTGCGAAAATACAACCAACATCTTCCGCTTGGCTATCCATTTCAAAATCGGCTTGTACTGAGGGGGTAAACTTTCCTTTCGTTTGCAAAAATAATTGCCCTGCTTGACCAATGGCACCGCCGAGATAAAAATCGTCAGCACCATCTCCATTCACATCGCCCACAGCGATACGCGGACCTTCGGTAGAGTGCATTAAAAATATCAATCGTTCATAATTGAAATCCGAAAACTCATTTTCTCGATGAAAAGCATTCACATACTGAGGGGTCACGTTTTGGAAAAAGCCTAAGCCGCCCTCCAAGCCCCCCCCGCCCCCAAAGGGGGTGCTTGCACTCGCAGACTCCCCCTTTTGGGGTCGGGGGGGGCTTGCATCTTTTTCATCCAAAGTCAAAACTTGATTGGTTTTTACATTATTCAAAACCAATCTTTTATTATTAGGAAAATCTACAATGACAGAATCTACTGTAGCCAAATTGCCTAAGCCCAGATGCGGACGATAATCCACCGACGATTGAAACCCACGCATCGGCATTTGCTCTACATAAAATGTTTTGCCTTGATTTTTAACAGTAATCTTCGAACCCAGTGCAAAGGAGTTTTTACCTTCCCCCCTCAGTACAAACGTCAAATAATGGTTATCTTTCAATTGTGTATTGGCTTCATTCCGATAAACAAAAGCCTCCATATTAACATTATTGACCACCAAATCCAAATCACCGTCATTGTCTAAATCTGCATAAGCCGCACCGTTACTAAAACTCGGTTCGCCTAAACCCCAATCCTTTGCCTTATTCGTAAAGGTCAGACCCTTGCCGCCTTGAGGGGAGGCGTCACCATTATTTTTGAAAATATAATTCGGAATAGCTTCGGATGGAATGGCGTCAATCAGCTTTTTCCAATCCACACCCTCGCTCGAAATCACCGACCGTTTGGTGTTGTCATCTGAAATAAATTGAATAAAATCTTGATCCGTCAGCTCCTGAAATATACCGTTCGTTACATAAATATCTTTCCAACCGTCATTGTCCAAATCCGCCATGAGCGCGCCCCAACTCCAGTCGGTTGCCCCGACGCCTGATGAGAAAGCCGTCTCGCTGAATGTATTATCGCCATTATTTATTTGTAAAGCATTGTGCGTGAATTGATTGTAATAACCATTGGCTTTGTAATTTTGATACCGATTCCAATCATCGAAAGTTGTTTTGGTTTTCAAACGCCGATTGCTATCAGGCAACATCTCCGTATTGAAAATATCGGGCAGTCCGTCATTATTCACATCAGCCAAATCAGCCCCCATTGAAGCCGCTCCACAATGCCCAAATTGATTTTCGAAATCCTCTTTGAAAGTGCCGTTTTTTTGATTGATATAAAGATAATCTCTTTCAAAAAAATCATTACAGACATAAATATCCTCCCAACCGTCTTTGTCCACATCGCCAACCATGACACCCAAACCGAATGCTTGAACGCTGCCATAAATACCCGCTTGAGCCGAAACATCCGTAAAATGGTTGCCATCATTTCGCAATAACTTATGTCCACCGAGAGAATCCCTTGTATTCC
Source organism: Saprospiraceae bacterium (assembly GCA_043747725.1). Lineage (GTDB taxonomy): Bacteria > Bacteroidota > Bacteroidia > Chitinophagales > Saprospiraceae > JAAFJT01. The sequence continues at coordinate 5,643 of JAYTON010000350.1, read as the reverse complement.
TCAAATTTTTTTGAAGATTAAAACTACCAATGGCTCTAAAAGAATTATTCAAAAGATAGCAATCCAAATCGCCGTCTTTATCATAATCAAAAAATGCTGCGTGCGTAGAAAGTCCTTTATCATCCAAACCATATTCATGCGCTTTTTCTTCAAATTGTAAATTTCCTTTATTGATAAACAGTTCATTCTCACGAGTTCCGCCTTTAATATCGCCTGAGTTGCAGACATAAATATCCAGTAAGCCATCACCGTTGATGTCCGCCATTGTTACGCCCGTAGCCCATGATTTTGTACCTGCCACGCCTGCTTTTTCAGTAATATCTTCAAATTGCATGTTGCCTTTATTCAAATACAATTTGTTGTGGTGCATATTGGAGGACATATACACATCGGGCAAGCCATCATTGTTGATATCGCCAATGGCAACGCCGCCGCCGTTGTAGAAATTGCGGTATTTATAAATGTTGAAATCTTTATCGTAATCCAGCTTATTGATAAACTTAATGCCCGTTTTATCCGAAGACATTTTCGTAAAAAGTGTATTGGACGAAGCGTCAGAATCGCCTTTCTTACAAGCAGACAGGTTAAATAAAACTGGAAGCAACAATAATATATATTTGTTCATTAATGTACAAGTAATTGCAAATGAGTTAATTAAAGCAGAAAATGTTTTATTAAAATTGAAATCAATATTTAAATAATCGCATCTTATCATTATTCATAGATGATAAAACCCATGATTCTTTTCCTTTTTTCAAAATAATCAAATCTCGAATTTCGCCCGATACTTTAAAACCTGAGTTTTTAACCGCTTGAAAATCGCCTTTGCCATCCCCCCTCAGTAATAAGCCGTAGCTCGCCATATAAGTGCCCACTTCGGGTTTTGAGCGACTGAGATTACCACCCAACAGTATATCCATTTTACCGTCTTTATCAAAATCGTCTATTGCCAAGCCATAAACAGGAGCTAATTGTGCTTCAATTGGCAAGGCTTTTATATCAAACTGCCCATTGCCTTTGTTGATTAAAACAGAGGTTTGCAAATCAAAAGCAGCGTATTCCAAAGCATTTTTGAGTTTATCGGGTGTAAAAATATCGTTTATCGTCTGTTCTTTATAGTTTTTAAAATATAGATACTTCTTTTTTAAAACTGGCATTTGAGAAACCAAATCCTGCCGCAACACCATGGGGTAAGATTTCCCCTCATTAAAACTACAAATAATCGGTTCGGTTGAACCATTTCCATCAAAATCATTGACGTACATACTGAGGGGGTGCTGTTCATCGGCTTTGAAACGACTATTCAAACCATGATTTCCGACTACAAAATCCACCAAGCCATCGCCATTCAAATCGCCTGCTTTGATGACATTCCACCAACCATTTGTTTTATCTAAATGGCTTTCTTTAGTAATATTGGTCAATTTTGAGCCGTCATTCCTAAAAATACTGAGGGGTATCCATTCGCCCGTGACGATTAAATCCGCGTCTTTATCGCCGTCAATATCCGCCCATGTAGCCGAGCAAATCATGCCGAGCGATTTGAGTTCGGGACAAAGTTCGGATGTAACGCCCGTAAAATGCCCTTGACCATCATTTTTTAATAAAAACCCGCCAACAGGTTTCCCATAACTGCCCGGTATTTGGCGCATCCCGACGAAGAGGTCTTGGTCGCCATCGCCATCAAAATCGGCAGCCGTAGCGCAAGCCGTCGGAAATGGTTTTGAGCCAAACGCCTTATTGTCAAGGGAAAAATTACCTTTTCCATCATTTTTATACAATCTATCGGATAAATACTCTATATTGTAACCACCAGAACCGACCATTAAATCTAAATCGCCATCTTTATCCGCATCAAAAAATAGCACGGCGGTGGCTTCATACATTTTATCTTTTTCAAAAACATTTTCATTGGATTTTTTAAAAGTATTATTGGATTGTTGCAACCACAATTCGCAAGCTGTACCTGCTCCATTGCCGATAAAAACATCCTCTAAGCCATCGCCGTTCACATCTCCTTTCGTCATTTTTGGACCTTCGGCAATGGGCATTTGAAAAAGCAACCGTTCAATATCGAAAGCATTGAACTCAGGTTCGATGTGCTTGAAATTTAAAATATTATCACTGTTTAATTCTTTGAAAATCAAAGCTTTATCATGACCCATCGCCCATGGCTCATTGCCAATGGAGAACTCATTTTCCTTAATGGTTAAAATTTGATTGGTCGTTATATTTTTTAAAACTGCTTTTTTACCACTTGGGAAAATAGCGACCACCGAATCTACTTGTGGTGTATTGCCTAAGCCAAAGACGAGCCTCGAATCCACCGTAGATTCAAAACCGCGCATGGGCGCGACTTCATTGTAAAACTGCTTGCCTTGGGCATAAATAGTGACTTGCGTACCGAGTCCGAAAGTATTAGCCCCTTCCCCCCTCAGTACAACGGTCAAATAATGGTTGTCTTTTTTCAATTCATTCGCTTCGTTTCGATAAACAAAGGCGGGCATATTGACATTGTTAATCACCAAATCCAAGTCTCCATCATTGTCCAAATCTGCATACGCCGAGCCATTGCTAAAACTTGGTTCAGCTAATCCCCATTCAGTGGCTTTATTGGTAAAAGTAACCGGTGCACCTTCGGTTGTAGATGATAATCCATTATTTTGGAAAGCAAAGTTGGCTATTTTTTCAGAAGGAATGGTATCTATCAATGCCTTGATACCGCCGCCTTGACGGTTCAGAATAGCCCGAACATTATTAGGATCGGACATAAAACTCACGTAATCTTGGTCAAAAAGGTCTTTATAAATACCATTGGCGACGAAAATATCTTTGAAACCATCATTGTCTAAATCCGCAATCAACGCACCCCAACTCCAATCCGTTGCATTTACGCCCGCCATGCGCCCTATTTCACTAAACGTCTCATCACCATTATTCAGTTGTAATACATTTCGTGGGAATTGGTGATGATAGCCGTTTTTGATATTCATTTGATATTTATTCCACGAATCAAAAGTAGCTTTGGTTTTCAATCGCGCCTCCGTAAATGGGAGCATTTCGGTGACGAATATTTCGGGGAAGCCATCATTATTAATATCTGCCATGTCAGCACCCATCGAGCCCATGCTCAGTTCGGGTATTGCTCGCTCGACCCCCTCAGTAAAAGTGCCATTTTTGTTATTTAAATAGAGGTAATCCTTTTCAAAAAAATCATTGGACACATATATATCCTGCCAGCCATCCCGATTCACATCGCCAATCGTGACGCCCAAGCCAAAGCCAATGCTGCTGCCATAAATACCCGCTTTTTCGCTGATATTCGTAAAATGCCCCTTGTCATTTCTATAAAGCGTATTGCCCCCGAGTGTATCGCGGATGTTCCGCAAATTGGAGTTTCTATCGTAATTGGCTACAGAACGAAAGGAATTATTGAGTAAATAGCAATCTAAATCACCGTCTTTATCAAAGTCGAAGAAGGCGGCATGAGTAGAAAGCCCCTCATTGTCAAGCCCATATTCCTTGGATTTTTCAGTGAAAGTGAGGTTGCCGTTGTTGATAAAAAGCTCATTGTGTCGCACGCCTTCGGTCGTGGGTTTGCCGGATTTGCAAACATAAATGTCTAAAAGTCCATCGCCATTCACGTCAGCCATCGCCACACCTGTTGCCCATACGCCTTTACAGGCAACACCTGCCTTTTCAGTAATATCTTCAAATTTGAAATTGCCTTTATTGAGATACAGTTTGCTGGGCTGCATATTGCCGCAGAAAAATATGTCAACCAACCCGTCATTGTTGACATCACCCAAGCCAACGCCACCACCATTGTAAAAGCTGCGGTAGGTATAGCAGTTGAAATCTTCGGTATAATCCACTTGATTAATAAAATCAATACCCGTTTCGCTTGCAGGGAGCAGAGTGAAAAGCGTTTTTTCTTTTTTTGAACAATTTGTTAAAAAAAGAAAAAAGAAAAAGAATAGTGTGCTATTGAAAATCAGATAGCGTTTGCTCATGTCTTGTTTTTATCCTTATTTTATAATGGTCAAATTTCCAGATTCGACATAATTTTCAGTTCGGCTGCCGACTTTGATATCATAATCCAATACCCAGACAAATAAGTCGCCTGACTGAGGGGATTCTTTGAAGTGCCCATCCCAGCCGACATCTAAATCTTTTGTTTGAAATACTCGATTGCCCCAGCGATTAAATACGCTGAAATTAAGTCTGCTGACAACAGCATCACTGCATTTCCAAAAAGGCTTGATGACATCATTTATACCATTGCCATCGGGAGAAAATGTATTAGGGACAAAGACATTACAAAAGCAGTTTTTTATTTTGACAACAAAACTCAGTTCCTTTTTTCTACAGGCTTCATTGATTGTCAAACCATATTTCCCTTGAGTATTGACTCTTATTGTCGGTGTTTTTTCGCCTGTACTCCATTGATAACCAAATACATTTTCCTGTTTTTTACTTTCATGGTAATTCGTCCCATTCAGTGTGATAGCAGAATCTCTACAAATGAATTCTTTGAGTTCCAAGTTTTCCAAAACCGCATCCTCTGATTGTTCTAACTCTACGTCATCGATAAAAAACGGTAGTTGTCGAAAAGCATTGGTGATAGTCACTGATAAGAATGGTGGGCGATAGGAATTAGCGGTATCTTTATTATTGTCACAAGCTATCGAAAGGTAGGAATCTTTGTATCCAAATCCAATATATTTTTCATTGCCTTTGGCTTTAAAACAGCACTCAAATCTCACCCAAGAGGTATCATAATTTTCTACAATGCTCCATGTGTAAGCAGCTGGCTGCCGAACGGGACCAATGATAGTATCAAGTGGTTTATTATCAAAGGTAAAAAGACTGACTTTTTGATTATAAGTGAGCCACCAACAGCCGACATTATTTTTAGAACCTACTTTCAACCAAAATGAGCACCGATAAGATTTATCTTTTTTAAGCGGCTCTTTGAGTGGCGTATAAATGAACATGGCTACTATACTTCCCATTCCATCGCCACTGTGCGTATCGTAATAACCCCATCCAGTGTTGGGAACATTACTACTACATTTATGGTAAAGCAAACCGTATTGAGTATAGTTTCCCGGCTCTTTATCATGAGAAGCAGCTTGTTTCCAATAAGTGAGGCTGTCAAACTCATAGAGTTTAGGGCAACCGTTGAGCATTTCAAACCCGGGGTCAGGAACAAGATTTTGCGCCACCAAATCTTTTCCAATGAAAACTATAATTATCCAAAGTAACCGAATTTGCATCTTAAAATAGGTTTTAAAGATGAAATCAAGAGTAAACTGTCGTTCAATTTGGTTTAAAGTTAACACTTTCCAGTTTTATTTTTTTAGTGAAATATCCTATTAAATACTGAGGGGTCTCATTCACACTTTTCTTTTTTTGTTTTCAAAAGTAGTACACAGAGTCGTTCATTGAGCCAATAAGTCCAATACTTACTACAGGAGTTGTGACACTTACTATTGGAGTTGTGACACTTACTACAAGAGTTGTGACACTTACTACTAGAGTTGTGACACTTACTACTAGAGTTGTGACACTTACTACTGGAGTTGTGACACTTACTACTGGAGTTGTGACACTTACTACTGGAGTTGTGACACTTACTAC